>DRIG01000065.1 GCA_011052815.1 candidate division WOR-3 bacterium
GCGGCTGACGTCGGCGATAAGCAACTGTGAAGCCTTTTGGATCTTGTCGATACCGTTTAAGTAAATCAAAAAACCTGCTCCGACTACACCCTAATTGGCTTATAACATCATTAGCACTCAATGCCTTCTTGAGATAAAGATCAAACAATACCTTAAGATGGTTATCGGTAAATCGACGATGAAGTTGTTGCTTCATTTATCCTCCTTTCATAGAGGATAATCACGAAAATCACTCAGTCCAGTTTTATCTTTTAAAAAATACCCCAAATAGTCCAGTTTTAACTTTTACCTAACAAATCTTGTTTCATTCTCTTGACTTCTTTTCAATAGTAAATAAAATATAAACAAGGAGGTTTTATGGAAAAGAAATTTAAGGCGCTTCGGACAATATCAATCATCTTCAAGATCATTGCATGGATCATTGCGGTTTTCACCATCATCGGTTTCATCGTTATGCTCGTCGGTGGAGCGGCTTTATCCCAATTCGGCAGCAGATACGGCAGCCAGGCACCGGCCATGTTCGGACCTCTGTGGGGTATCTTTATGGCGTTCTATATCCTGATTGTCGGTGCGATTTCATTCATCAGTTTTCTCGCCGCCGCGGAAATGATTCTTGTGATCCTCGCCATTGAAGAAAACACCCGGGCACTGCGTCAAACCCCGCCGGCACAATAAATACGGAAGATAACAACTGAACCTGCTATCTCTTCTCAAAGAGAAGATGTAGGGCGATCGCAAAAAGAAGCATTACAGCGGTGAAACGCAGATAGGCTGTCGGCGTCAAGCCGAAAAGAAGCCTTGCAGTAATGACAAACCGCGTAACGAGCGCAAAGAAGATTGTTATTACCGCCGCAAAGAAAGCGATGTATTTAAGAACCCTCACAGCACACCTCGCTTTTAAAAATTCATCGGACAAACAATCGGAAACCGCATAAATATCAGATGCCGAATTCCACACTCAGGGCGCCGACCGCATCCATCACCTTCTGCTTCTTCACGATGATATTCAAGGCGGAAAGAGAGGCGCTTATCATTTCGATATTTACTTTTCGTTCGGAAAGCAAAGAGAAAATCTTACCGGCGACCCCTGGTGTGGTCGCCAGCATCGGGCCGTAAATAGTAATCAGGGCACAGTCCTCATCGACGATAATCTCTTTTGAACCGAATTTTTCTTTCACCTTATCGAGTATTTTATAGGTGGTTTTAAAATCCGACTCGGCAACGGCGAATGATATATCAGTATGTCCCTTACTGCTGATCCCCGTTGAAATCAATTCAACATTCAAACCATGCTGCCCTAATATACTGAACAGCTCTGCAGCCACGCCGGGACGATCAGTCACCCCGCACACCGTTATCTTCGCGAGGTGGATGTTATAATCCACCCCTTCAATCAATCTTTCGAGTTCATTCTTTTTTGACTTCATCTTTCAACGTGCAATAATAAACTTCTCGATAACCTCATCCTGGGAACCGTTACCCCGCACAAAAGCCTTCACCAGATACACACCGTTGCTTATTTCATCACTGTACTCATCAAGAACATTCCAGTAAATCTGATTATATCCGGCGCTGCAGGGTACGTCTCTTATCGTCTTTATCAAACGGCCCGCGACAGTAAAAATTTTAATCGTTACAACCCCGGAGGAATGAAGATCGAAAGTAAACCAGAGACCTCCCTCACCCTGTAAAGGATTGGGATAAACAAGAAAATTATCGATCTTTATCCGTTCGTAAATCTCGGCGTTGAGAACAATCTTTTCCACTGTCTGATTATAATAATTATCACTCACATTGACCGTCAGGGTATCCACACTCTCGGGTAAAATGACGTCGAGGGTGAACTCACCGGCGGTGAAAGAGTTTCTGTCGTAAATAAAATAATCCCGTAAATCCGTTTTTTCGGTCTCGTCGTTGATATACAGATAAAATCCCCTGGAACTCTCCACTGAATTAAGAAGATTGATACCGCTCTCATCAGAAACCCTGCCTGTCAGGGTGAATTCCTGGTCAACCCAATCGCCATCCTTCAGCCTTCTGGCGCCGTCATAGAAAACAACCTCGGGCCCGACTTCATCAGCCGAAGGAGACGCCGTACCAAAAACTCTGATCGAATCGAGGACCCCGCTTTTCCGGGCAATAAAATTACTCAGTTTAATGACCGGCAGGTGGGTGGTAACGATCTTGGGAGCGAAGATAACCGCGGTATCCTGACTCCAGAAACCTTCATATATCTTCTTACCGTTGATTTTATAATCGAACCCGACAAAAGAAGGAGGGTCGTCTCCTATCTGAACCAGTCTATACACATGGCCGCTTATCCTATCCGCTGTCGAGGGATCAAATTTTTCAATATGTGTGGTGTCGCGGACAAAAGCCTTTAAATAGTATCTCTCCTCATCGCAGGTAATCTTCAGTTTCTCCATCGGCCTAACGGAATCAGGATACGCCTGGATGCCGGTCGCATTATTCACTCTCCTCATCTTGGTCGCCGGATCACCCAATAGAACATATTCACCGTATTCGGTTATTCGAAAACACTCACCCATAGTGAGGTCGGTACGCGTCATCAGGCTGAAGAGCGAATCGGCAATCAACTCATTGGTCCAGGAACTGGAACCCGCGGTTTCCGCCATTGTGCCGATCGCCCCTTCTTTTTTCCGAACCAGTTGTTCGGCGATACATTCGTAATCAGAATCATCAAATCTGCCGACCGTGCAGGAACCGAAAAAGAAGAAGAAATATCGTCTGCCGTTCTTAACTAAAGGAATATTGGTATCATAAAAAAGTCCTTCATCTGCGAGTTGATGGGTATTGCCGTGTCCGAAGAAGGCGCCGATAAAACAACTCTTATTCAATTCCCGGATGAATGCGTCCTGCGCCGTCGGCTTATGAGTGGGATAGGCGAAAGGAGGATAACTGATCATATAGACCTTTGCAAAATCATAGAGCGAATCAGGAATATGGGTGCTGAGCCGTTCACAGGCGCCGCAATGATAAGAGATCGGGTTTTCCCAGTGATTGCTGTTACTCCACTCGTCGTCACCGGCGAGAATTATCCGTCTATTCCACATTCCATCGATGTCTTTCGTCTCATAGGTTATCAGTTTATCAATAAAATCCCGTACTTCCTGTTTTGTCCGCACCGTGATCCTCGACAGAATCATGGACTCACCGCCGCCGAAATTAACATATTCTCCTTCATCTATATTGTTCGGCGGTATCCCTGGATTACCCGCCAGCTGGGTGCCCCACTCGTACATCGGGATGTAATTGGGCGGATTGTCTTTTCCCAGATTATTTTTATAATCATATGTGGCGTCGCCGACCAGGAGTATATATTTCGGGACCGTGGTCCAGTTGTTTGTCGTGTAATAAAGAAAATGTTTTATTGCAAGGGGGTCGTATTTTCCGAATGAAAAATCATCGTAGATTTTGTGGATCTCCACGACCTTGGTCGAATAGTCTTTACTGCGGTATTCAACCAGAGGGCTGATTGCGTGGTAAAAATCCTCGTGTGTTATGACAAGATATTCACATCCTGAAGACTGTTCTCTTAATTCCCCCGGTGTAGCCTGGATGAGCTCCGCCTTTTTTGCCAGGGAGTATTTTGAAAAGTACAATAATTGAAAAGAATCTGAACTGCTTGAAAGAATCACTTCGCCGTTATTCAAATTGTAATTGTCCAGCATACGCGGTTCCCGAAGATCGGTTATATCAAGGATGAACGGAGTATCATCCGCATCAACGACCTTTATCGAATAATCCAGGGGTCCGGGATAAAAAGCATGAAAAGGGGCATCTAAATCCGCAAGACGTTCATACTCTATATCCACGCTATTTAAATATGCGGTAAGGGAAGCGGACGTGCCGGTCGGTCTTATCAAATCAATGGAAAGTATAGAACTGTCACCGGAGATGGATGTCTGCGCAGTAATATAATGAGGTGGATATCTGCTCTGGACAGAAAGTTCAAATGTGTCATTATAGAATACAAC
>DRIG01000066.1 GCA_011052815.1 candidate division WOR-3 bacterium
CGTCGGTGTCGGTGATGTGCAGGAAGCAGTAAAGTATGCACTCGGGGAGTGAGACTGAGAGAAAATTTATTGAGGAAGAGATGAACCATATACCCACGGAAGCTATTCTTAGGAGGAAAAATGATATTTTTTAAGAGAGAGAATCGATTTGTTCTGGACTCATCAAGCATTATTGATGGAAGGGTCATCCATCTTTTTGAAAGAAATTTTTATGAAGGAAAGATAATAATTCCGACACTGGTGAGGACCATTGTTCGGAAATTCATCGGCACTAAAGGAGAGAGGGCGATAAATATATTAAAGAGGAATGCACGTGTTGAATTCGTTAAGGAAGAAGGTAACGGATTGGTCGAAGAAGTCTGTGTCCTGAAACTCGCACGAAAGAGACGCGCGAAGCTCTTCACCGTATCGGATGAAGTCTGTCGGCAGTCAAAATATTTTCCACAGGTCAGTATCATCGATATCCGCGATCTGTACAGGGTACTGACTCCGATATTCACGCCGGATAAGTTGATTACCGTCAGGATATTGAAGAGAGGATTGAATCACAACGAGGGTGTGGGCTATATCGAGGGGGTCAAGATCATCGTGGAGAACGGCGCTAAATTCGTAAATCAGACAGTCACGGCGAGAGTTAATACCATGCTGGCGTTTGAGACCGGGAATTTGGTCTTCTGTTCTTTGGCTGATACAAAGGACAACAAATCATTGGTTTTGACAAAGATGAAGCAGAAGAAGGGATAGAGACAAATGGAATACCTTGATACTCTGTTATCGAAACTTACGCTTGCTACAGGAGTGGCATATTCAGGAGAGGTATTGGAGATCATCCGGCGGGAATTGTGCGGTTATGAAGTGGAGGCGCGTACAGAACAGGACGGCAGCGTCATCGGGCATATTCCCGGCGAAAAGAATATCGGAGTTATGCTTGCCTGCCATGTTGATGAAATCGGATTTATGGTCAGCTCCATTGATGATGCGGGCCGGATAAGTTTCAGCGGCATCGGTGGTGTTGATGTACGTATTCTGCCCGGACAGGAAGTGATTGTTCATGGAAAGAAAAAACTGAGAGGATACATCGGGGCGAAGCCACCTCATCTGATGACCAAAGAGGAACGCAAGAAGGTTCTTCCCATGGAGAAGCTGTTCGTCGATGTCGGACTGGAGTGTGCCGAGGTTAAAGAACTTGTGAGAATCGGTGATTGTATCTCTTTTGTCGGGACTTATAAAAAACTACAGGGAGATTTACGGAGCGTGAAATCATTGGATAATCGTGCGAGTGTCGCATGCAGTCTCCTGGCGTTCAAGGAACTTGTTCGGTCAGTACCTGCCTGCAATCTCTATTTTGTAGCGACGAGCCAGGAGGAGTATACCGGCCTCGGCGCCAGAATCCACTCGTATCGGCTTCCTATCCATTATGCCATAACCGTTGATGTGACATTCGGGGAATACCCCACCCTGAAGGACTACCAGTATTTTCCGCTGAACAAAGGGCCGGTGATAGGCCGCGGAGCGACGATTCCTGAAAAGCTCTATGATCTGCTTATCAGGACCGCGGAAGAACTGGAGATTCCATATCAGATCGAGCCGCTTCCTACGTATACGGGGACTGATGCCGATGCAATAGCATTCAACCGTGAAGGTATTCCGACCTGTGTCATAGGAATTCCGATCCGCTATATGCATACCCCGGTGGAGGTGGTTTCACTCAAAGATATCATCCGCGCCAAAGAATTGATTGTCGGCGCCATTAGAAGATTGTGAATGAGAAGAGAACTTTCTCGCAAACCGGGTTGTTGACATCATTACGTTTTTGGATATAATAGAGGGTCTTTGTATAACATAGAGGTGTTGATTATTTTACTTTTCCGGATTTTTGTTTAAATTATAAGTCAACTGCAGAAGGAGGTTAGCCAAAATGTCTGAGAAAGACGACAATATTATGGATAAAATCGCCGATTCTAACAAATCAGTCATCACGGGCATCGATGAAAAAGAGATCGAACACTGGATAACGATTTCCATTCTCGGCAGGAAGTACAAAGTTCCTGCAGGCCTCACAATCATGCAGGCGATGGAATTTGCAGGTTATCGGTTCATCCGCTCCTGTGGTTGCCGCGCCGGATTCTGCGGTGCCTGTACAACGGTTTACCGGATAGAAGGAGATTATCGTTTAAAGACGGCCATGGCGTGCCAGACCAGGGTCGAGGACGGTATGTATCTCACCCAGATACCTTTTACACCGGCTGAACGGGCGAACTATGATATAAACAAACTTTCTGCGGGGATCGAGGCTTTTCTCACCCATTATCCAGAGATATTACGATGTCTCGGCTGTAATTCCTGCACCAAGGCATGCCCTCAGGATATTGATGTGATGGAATATATCGCCGCCGGAAAACGGGGTGATATCAGCTTGATGGCTGATTTATCATTTGATTGCATTATGTGCGGTCTTTGTGCGATGCGTTGTCCGGCAGAGCTCGCTCAGTATAATTATGCTCAACTCGCAAGGCGTCTGCACGGAAAATACGAGACTCCACCACCTGATCATCTACTCAACAGGGTTAAAGAGATTGAAGAGGGGAAATACAAGGAAGAGCTTGATAAACTTATGAGTACGAGTACTGATGAGTTGAAGAAGCTTTATACTTCCCGGGATATAGAGAAGGCATAAAAGGAGGAAAGAATGGCTGAGTTAAAATTTATCGGTGGCTACCCTGAGTATATGCGGAAGTTGATCGACAATGTAAATCGGACAAGGGCACAGAGAAAAGATTATATCCCCAAAGCGATGACGATGGAAGAAAGGGAAGAGGTTTTGAAGGTGCACCCTGATTTTGCACCGGGCGGTAAAAGAGCGATCTCCATCGGTCCGAATAAAGGGGATATGGCTCCGAATGAAGTCGTGGATTTGATCGAAGCCTATCCATTGATAGGGGGTAATGAAGTCGATTTAAGTAAGCCCGATTATGTGGTGGATCTCCTTATCATCGGCGGTGGTCTTGCCGGTACAACCGCTGCTGTGTGGGCGAATGACCAGGGTATTGAAAAGGATAAGATTCTTCTCGTTAATAAGTTGAGGCATGGTGATGCAAATTCGATCATGGCTGAAGGAGGCACCCAAGCCGCCGACCGCGAGAACGATTCTCCTGCCCGCCATTTTTTAGATGCCATCGGCGGCGGTCATTTCACCAATAAGCCGGATGTGCTGCGTGCTCTTGTTGAAGACGCTCCTTTGATAATGAAATGGCTTTGTGATTTAGGAGCGATGCTTGACAGAGAAGAAGACGGTAGTTTTGTGGAGAAGGCGGGTGGTGGAACTTCACGCCGAAGAATGCACGCCTGTAAAGATTATACCGGTCTCGAGGAACTGCGGGTCATCAGGGACGAATTCAGAACACGGGAGATTCCGTACCTTGAGTACTCACCGGTCATCGAATTTTTGACGGATGGAAATCGTGTGACCGGCGCGGTGTTGTATAATCTTGAAACACACGATTATAAGATCGTTCAGGCAAAAGCAACGATTCTGGCGACAGGCGGTTTCGGCAGACTCCATGTTCGGGGTTTTCCGACGACCAACCATTATGGCGCGACCGCCGACGGTGTCGTGCTCGCTTATCGGGTGGGAGCAAAGCTGCGTGATACAGATACAGTTCAGTACCATCCGACAGGAGCTGCATATCCACAGCAGATCATCGGCCTTCTCCTTACGGAAAAACTGCGTGGTATGGGGGCTCAACCCGTGAACAAGGACGGTGAGGCATTCGTCTTTCCGCTTGAACCCAGGGATGTCGAAGCAGCGAGCTTTATCCGTGAATGTTATGTCAGGAACAAAGGGGTTGTGACTCCGACGGGTATGCGTGGTGTCTGGCTTGATACCCCGATGATCGAGCTCAAGAACGGCGTCGGTGCCATTGAGAAGTCATTCCCCGGTATGTTCCGGATGTTCAAACGTTTTGATATTGATATGCGTAAAGATCCGGTTCTTGTTTTCCCCACTCTCCATTACCAGAACGGTGGTGTCGAAACCGATCCATGGGGTAAGACGAATATTGATTGTCTCTGGGTCGCCGGTGAGGTCTCCGGCGGAGTGCACGGTAAGAACCGATTGATGGGCAATTCAACGCTTGATTGTCTTGTTTTCGGAAGAAGAGCCGGTATTTCTGTGGCGGAATATTTGAAGAGCGCACCCCAGCATGGAAAGATGACACTTGCACATCTCGATAATTATGTAAAGTTGTTGAAAGAAGCAGGTATCGAGACCACCCGTAAGGCGCCGATACTTCTGCCTGATTATCGCGGTAAAGCCGTACTCGCCCGGATGATCGACGTATTTTAGAAACAATCCAGGGTTGACAGATAAACAGCAGGGGTGGTTTCAACCACCCCTGCTGTTTTTATTTTCTTTCCTTAAAAACCAAGCCAGGATTGAATTTGCCGGCTATTCCTTCAATAATTTCAATTTAGCCCGGGCGTTTTCCAGATATCGTTTGACGTCTTTATAATCGGGGTCGAGTTTGATGACTGCATTCCACTCTTTTATTGCCTGCTCCAGTTCGTTGTTCAGATAGCATTCTATTCCTTTGAGATAGTGGGTTTCACAGTATTTTTTTTCTTTTTCTGAAAGAGAAGAAGGGGTTTTTTTATCCTTTACCTTACCTTTCGGGATTTTCTCTATCGTGGTTGTTTTTTTGACGACGATCGGCTGCTCGACCAGCAGGGTTTCAAGAACAGTGACCTCTTTTACGATTACCGGTGGGCTGAAATTCACCTCGAGTAATAACTTGGTTTCTTCTTCGAAAAGGAGCTGCCATTTTATAAAGTCACGGAATTTCACACTTAATTCAGCGACAAACCGTTCAGGATGATAACCGCCGCTTAATTGAATGATGAAATTCGCCACAGGCTGGGCGACTCCGAGTAGAATGTGCGGGATGAGTTTTTGCCGGGATATCGAATCCTCGAGTTCAAGCGTGCCGGTGAATCTGTTCAGGGTATATGACAGACCGGCTCTCAATACCCTGTTGTTTTCTAAGAGATTACTGTAATCAAAGCCGAACTTCAAATCTCTTCTGTACCAGAGACCGATATCGCACAGGAGGTTTCTGTTTTCGTTTGCTCTTTCGTTGATCCCCAGATTCGCGCCGAGGGATAGAGGTATGGTATTGAAATGGTATGCAAAACTCAGCCAGTTTTTTCGTTCGGTCTCGGCACGCAGATTCGAAAATGCCATACCCCATGTTCTGAAACGTGCACCGCAGTTAAAGACCGCGATGTCGCCAATGCCTTTCGGCTCAATCACAACCTGGTAATCACCTTTGTATAAGGTGAAGGCGGGATTCGACAGGGTATAGTAGCTGATCGGGAATGATGCGGGAGTGAGGGTGCAGGAGAAGAGAAGGACGGGGATTATGTGAATCATAGTTCTTCGTTCACAAATTCGAAGAGGGTTCTTACACCGAATCCAGTACCGCCTGCCGGCGTATAAAAGCCGCTCTTTTCACTGCTTTCTTTTCCCGCCATATCGATGTGGAGCCACCGGGCATTATCCACGAATGATTGGAGAAAGACCCCCGCGGTGATGGCTGATGCTTTTCTGCCTCCGGAGTTTTTCAGGTCTGCAATCTCGCTCTTTAGCTGCTCGCTGTATTCTTTGAACAGCGGCAACTGCCAGAGATGTTCACCACTTCTTTTCGACGTTGATAACAACTTGTCGATCAGTCTCTGGTCATTACCCATCACCGCCGCTGTAAGATCGCCCAGGGCGATGACACAACCACCGGTCAGGGTGGCGATATCGATGATCGTTTCCGCCTTCTGTTTTTCCGCATAGCATATCGCGTCAGCTAAGGTCATTCTTCCTTCGGCGTCGGTTGAGATTATCTCAATGGTTTTGCCGTTCATCGCCCGCACCACATCACCGGGCCGCGAAGCCGAACCTGAGGGCATATTTTCTACAGCAGGGATGAGGGTCATTAGATTTATTCTGGCCTTTGCACGGGCAAGGGCGATGGTTGCACCGATGACCGCCGCACCACCCGCCATATCACCTTTCATCGCTCCCATTCCCGCCGATGGTTTCAACGATATTCCACCGGAGTCGAACGTCACTGTTTTTCCGATCAGGGTCGTCAATGGTTTGTTGCTGTTTTTCAATCTCAGTATTATCAGGCGCGGTTCATTACAACTGCCCTGGGAAACCGACAATAATGCCCCCATACCAAATTTTTCAAGGTCTTTTCTATAGAGACATTTGAAACCTATCACCTTACTCAAACCAGTGGTTTTGATGAGTGTTTTGATCCTTGTTTCCAGTTTTTCCGGAGTCAGATTATTCGCCGGTTCATTAATGAGGTCACGGGCGATATTCTGGGATTGAGCGAGTATTTCACCGATTTTCAGTCCTTTTTTGAATGGTTTGATCTTCTTCTTGTCTAATTCAACGATTGCAAATTCTTTAATCTGCGAATTTTCTATCTTCTTATATTCTTTGAATTGATAGAGCCCCAGGATCGTGCCTTCGACAAGCGCCTGACAGGCTTTTTCCGGAGCGATGCCGCCGATGCCTGCTCCGTGTACAATCGTGCCGATTCTTTTCGCCCTTATTTTCCTGCAGGCATGTGCCGCTGCGCCGGCGATCTTTCTGAGCTGCTCAAGGTCGAACTCTTTCTGTTTCCCCAAGCCGACCACAAGAACCCTTTCCGTCTTCAGCTTTTCCGGTGTATGGATTATCGTGGTTTCAGCGAATTCTCCTTTTATCTCACCTTTTTTTATGAGTCGTGAGATTATGCCGTTGAGCGCCCTGTCCACGGCACCGGTCGCACCGCCGGGGGAGGTCACTCCTTCAAATAGATTAACAATGATTACATCACCTGCGAAATCCGTGATTTTTTGGTTGATTATTTCTATTTTCATAAGTTTAAGTATATCGTAAATCGAATGGTTGTCAAGATTCACTCGCCTGCAGGTTGACTTTTAAACTTACTTATATATAATTCTTTATGGCGGAAATAAAGCTTTCCAGAAGAGCAGAAGATATGCCGTATTCAGCAATCCGTAAACTGGCACCTTTTGCTGAAGAGGCGAAGAAAAAGGGTATTCATGTATTTCATCTCAATATCGGACAACCGGATATCGATACTCCACCTGAGATATTCGAGGCGATTGCACACTATCGGGAAAAAGTACTTCGCTACGGACCGTCGGCAGGGCTTCTTGAGTTGCGTGTGGCGGTCGTCGATTATCACAGAAATCTGGGATTTGATATTGATATTGATAATGTATGGATTACGACCGGAGGCAGCGAAGCCATTCTTTTCGCAATGATGACGGTGTGCGATCCCGGAGATGAGATAATCGTCTTTGAACCGTTTTATACAAATTACAACGGACTGGCGGTGATGTCGCAGGTTAAACTTGTTCCCATCACAACCGAAGTCGAGAAGGGTTTTCATCTACCTCCGAAAGAAGTTATTGAAGAGAAGATCGGTTCAAAGACAAAAGCGATATTGATCAACACCCCCAATAATCCTACGGGTACGGTCCTTACTGAAGAGGAGATGTTTATCATCAACGGCCTGTGCAAAAAGTACGGACTATTTCTGCTTTCGGACGAGGTGTATCGGGAGTTTGTTTATGATCAGAGGACGCATATAAGCACACTTTCACTCTCAGAGATCGAGGATCGTGTAATTGTAATGGATTCCATATCAAAGCGGTTTTCAGCCTGCGGCGCCCGGGTCGGTTCGATTATCAGTCGGAACAAAATGATAATGGATCGCCTGCTTAAATTCGCCCAGGCGAGATTGTGTCCGCCGACCCTTGAACAGGTCGGTGCAGTGGCTGCTTATAAGAATATCGATAAATATATAAAGCCGATGATTGAAGAATACGAGTTGCGCAGGAATATTCTTTTTGAAGAACTTCCGGCGGTCCCCGGTGTGTACGGTCATAGACCTGAAGGTGCTTTTTATACGGTATTGAGATTGCCCGTGGACAACACGGATAAATTCTGTGAGTGGCTTTTGACCGATTTTAATCACGAGAACAAGACCGTTATGCTTGCACCGGCGAACGGCTTCTATTCTTCTCCGGATAAAGGTGTGAACGAGGTCCGCATTGCTTATGTGCTGAAAGAGAAAGACTTGCGCGAGGCGATTAAGGTTCTGAAAGCCGCCCTCCAGGCGTATCAGGGTTGAGAAGAAAGGTGCATGAATCCTGTTGTGCGGTTGCAAAAGTGCGGCGTCGCGCTTGTAAGAATTTTACCTTTTAAGCTCGCTGACAGGATTGCCGGTTTGTTGGGGCTTGTCTTCTGTTATTTTGCCGGAGAAAAGAGGAATTACATCAGGAAAAATTTACAATATATCTTTTCAGACCAGAAGATTGAATCTGAGATGTTCTGTTATTATATAAAGAGAACTTTTATGAATTTTGCACGTACGATGGTTGATTTTTTCAGGCTGGATTTCATCGGGAAAGAAGATTTCGACGTTGAAGGTGTCGGGATATATCATGCATCAGAGGCCCTGAAAATGAAACGTGGATGTGTTCTTCTCACCCTCCACCTGGGAAACTGGGATTACGCCGGTGCTTATCTCGCGGCCCAGGGTTTGGCGGTCAGTGCTTTAGTGGAAGAGACCGAGCCTGAGATGTTCGCCCTCTACACAAAACACCGTGAACGGACCGGGATGAAGACCTTTCCTGTTTCCAGATCCGCTTTTGCCTTTCTTGATGCGATAAAGAATAATCGGATACTTGCGGTACTGGCTGACCGTGATATTCAGAAGAACGGACTAACCGTGGATTTCTTCACCGGCAAACGGAAAATCCCCAGGGGGTTGGCGGAGATCATCGTGAAGAAGAAGATCCCGGTTGTATTCGCGTATATGGCGTTGAACCCGCCGACAAAGCGTCATCGTTATATCGGCGTAATTGAACCGCCTTTTGTTTTTGAAGGCGGTGTTGAAGATTTCAACAGATTGATGGTGAAGAAATTCGAATCGATCATACGAAGATATCCTGATCAATGGTTTGTCTTTCATCCGGAATGGATCGAATAGATGGAGAGTCGGATAAAGGTTAAGATTATAGGAAAATCCATTCCCCGTTATCACAGTGAGCATGCGGCGGGCTGTGACCTCTGTGCGTGTATTAAGGAAAAGATTGTTCTTGAACCCGGGCAGTTCTGTACTGTTCCGACAGGGCTGAGGATTGAACTTCCCCGAGGATATGAAGCCCAGGTGAGACCGCGCAGCGGCCTTGCCGCCGTCAATGGAATAGGTGTTCTCAATGCACCGGGTACGATCGATGCGGATTATCGCGGTGAGATAAAGATCATATTATTCAATTTCGGAAGTGAAAGATTCGTCATTCAAAACGGCGATCGTATTGCGCAGATGATCTTCAGCCGCGTTGTCCGGGCGGAATTCATTCCCGTGGACAGACTGCAGGAGACAGAAAGAGGTGAGGGAGGTTTCGGACATACAGGAATATGAAGATACTGCTTGTTTCTGATACATTCTATCCCCATACCGGCGGAGTGCCCGAGCATATGCTCTATCTCTGGCAGAACCTGCGGAAGTTCGGTCACGATGCAAAGGTCCTTGCTCCATCATTCGGCAAGAATTATCCGTATGTTGATGAGAACATAGTGAGAATAGGCCGGGCGATAAAAATTCCGAAGAATAAATCTTTCTCCGTTATTACGATCGGGCTGACGATCCCCTGGCGATTAAGACGATTCCTTGAACGGCAGAAGTTCGACGTCATCCATATCCACGGTCCGGTGGCGCCCGTACTGCCGTATTTTGCACTCAAATATTCACAGGCGAAGAACTTTGTCACCTGCCATTCAGCCCATGAGGAGAGTTTCGGTTATCTGCTCTGGGAACCGGTGCTGGAGCAGTATTTCAGAAAGATCGACGGAATGATCGCTGTTTCTGAAGTGGCGCGGGATTCGGTTTCCAGATATTTCCCGGGTAATTACAGGATTATCCCCAATGGCATTGATACCACCCGGTTTCACCCTGCAGTCAAACCTCTGCCCGAGTTGGAAAGATATTCACCCAAGATTCTTTTCGTCGGCAGGTTCGAACCGAGAAAAGGTCTTAAATACCTCTTGCAAGCCTTTCCTTTGATAACCAGGGAGTTTCCCGGAGCAAAACTCATCGTGGTCGGCAGAGGGATTCTTGAACGTTTCTACCGCCGCTATGTAGAGGAACATATAAAAGAGAGTGTCATCTTTGCAGGGCACGTAAGTCCTGAAGAATTACCCCGTTATTATGCATCCTGTGATATCTATTGTTCTCCGGCGACAGGGCAGGAGAGTTTCGGTATCGTGCTGCTCGAGGCGATGGCGTCAGGCAAGCCGATCGTGGCTTCTGATATTCCCGGTTATCGGAAGGTCCTGGAGGATGATAAAGAAGGGGTGTTTTTTAAAGCTTGCGACGCCGAGTCACTTGCCGAAACCGTGGTCCGTCTTCTGAAGAACAGGAAGAAGATGGAGGTTCTGGGAGAGAACGGCAGGAAGAAGTCTTTGAAATATGATTGGAAGATCGTGACGAAAAAGGTGCTTGATTTTTATCAGGAAGTTTTAGAACAGGGAAGGTAGCAGGTGTGGGCGACATTAAAAAACAGGGATTTTTCAATATTCGTCTTTTCCCAGACCATAAGTCAATTCGGTGACAAACTGGACTACATCGCCCTTATCGGGGTGATCGGTCTTTACCCCGGTGCCAGAACTCCCTTTCTTTTATCGCAACTCGCCATATTTATGACACTGCCGGTGCTCATATTCGGTCCGATAGCCGGTGTGCTTGTCGACCGTTGGCATAAGAAGAAGGTGATGGTCGTCTGCGACACCCTGCGGATGGTCTGCGCTATTTTGATCCCGATATTGTTTCTTTTGACAAAGAACATCTATCCGGTATTCGGGGTTGTCTTTTTTATGTTTCTCCTTACCCTGTTCTTTAATTCCGCACGGAGTGCGATAATTCCGAACCTTGTGCCGCACGACGGTATTTTAAGGGCGAATTCCGTGGTCAATTTCGTGGGCAGGGGAGCGACTTTTCTCGGTATGTTGACCGGCGGTTTTATCGTTGACTGGCAGATGTGGGATAAGTTCATCGGACTTGCCGGATGGATCGTCGCTTTTATCCTCGATGCGCTCACTTTCGGTGTCTCGGCGGTTATGCTCTATGTGATGAAGGTGAGGTTGCCGGAGATAAAGAAACAGGAACAGCATTTAGAGGCGCGGGGGTTCTTGCTTCTGGTCCGTAACGGTCTGGTCAAGGTCTGGAAAGAACTGAAACATGCAGTGCAGATTATATTGAAAGAAAGGAATCTCGGCTTCACCATGATTTCAATCCTGCTGCTGATCATCGCCGGAAGTATAATCTATGTTCTGGTCATCCCGACGATACAGAAGGAGATGGCATGGGGCACAAGGGGGGTTGGATTTCTCGCCGCCGTCGGTGCACTCGGACTTTTATCCGGTGCCTGGCTGGTGGGTGTTTTCGGCCATCATTTTGATCTGAAGAAATTAATCATCGTCTGTTTTATTCTGTTGGCGGGCACCTTATTTGTTTTTCCTTTTTTGAATCATCTCTGGATGTTCGCCGTGGCGGTCTTCATCGGAGGTATTGCGATATCACCGGTATTCATCGGTCAGGAGACCTTGATCCATCGTTATGCAGATGAGTTCGTCCGCGGCAGGATGTTTTCCATACGGGACTGGATATTGAACGGCTCGTTCGTGGCTGCGGCTCTGGTTGTCGGTTTTCTCGCGACAGTCGTTGCAAAGAATTTTCTCTTTTATGTATTCGGCATTTTACTGGCGGTGCTTGCTGTCGTAAGCTGGTTGATCCTTGCGCGTGGTAAAGGCTCTGCAGTTTCACAGGATAACGCCTAAATTCCAGTTTTGTGGAACCTGGAACAGGCCGGAACAGTTCGAGAGCTTCTTGAAATTTTTAAGGTCGTGTGGTATAGCGGCCGTTCTGCCCGGTGAAGAGAAAGAGGGGGTGGTGATTACCTTTGATGATGGAGAAAAGAGTGTTTATGAGTATGCATTCCCCATTCTCAGGAAATATAATATGAAAGCCGTGGTTTTTCTGATTGCCGGATACGTGGGCAAAACGAATATCTGGGACCTTTCGTTGAACGGAGAACGTACCGCACACTTGTCCTGGAATGAAATTATTGAAATGAGGAATTACGGAATTGAATTCGGTTCTCACACAATGACACACCGCAATCTGACGAGGCTGTCTCTTCCTGATCTTGAATATGAACTCTTTGAGTCGAAAAAAATACTGGATGAGAAGATCGGCGGATGCGATTGCGTCTCGTATCCCTTTAATCGGCTCAATGAACAGGTGATCAGGGTTGCAGGTGAAGCAGGTTATAAATTCGGTTTCGGAGGCGACGGCGGTAATGCCCTTGCTTTGAAAAAAGAAGCGATATATATAACAGACACCGTCGGTACTTTGAGAATAAAAATTTTCGAAAGACCGATCCTCCAGTATGGATATGAACGGCTGAAGCAGAAGGTGATTAACTATTTTACGATAGCCACCATGCTCAGCCAGAAGAAAGTGTATGCCAAAAACAGGAGTTGAAGATGCACAGGAGTTTTATATTATTATTTGCTCTTTTACCGCTGCTCTTTGCTCAGTCAAGTGACTCGCTCGTTGACCGGGCTGTAGAGCTGTATTTAACCAGGCATCAGAATTTTGAGAATCTTTTCAAGAGCAGGGATATTCTTGAGGAGGTCGTAAACTCGGAACCTGGAAATGTCCGTGCGTTATATGAACTTTCGAGAGTCTTTTATCTGCTCGGCGATGCTGCGGAGACCAAGGAAGAGAAACTGGAGCTGTACAACAAGGGCAAGGAGTATGGTGAAAAGGCGATCAAAGCCGATGATGATTCAGCGTGGGCGCATTTCTGGTATATGGTTAACCTCGGGAGGATAGGTCAAACCAAAGGCGTACTGAATTCACTGGCATTGGTTCCTGAAATAAAGAAGGAGATCGACAGGGTGTTGAAACTTAATCCTGAACATACCGGTGCATTTGACGCCCGGGCGATGCTCTATTATGAACTTCCGTGGTTATTGGGCGGTAACCTTAACAAATCGATCGAGGCGCTGAATCGTGGGCTTGAGATTGATTCAAATTATACTGTTCTCTATATTGATATGGCGAAGGTTTATATCAAGAAGAAAAACTATGAAAAGGCACGCTGGTACTTGAATAAAGTCCTGCAGATAACGACTCCCACGTATGAAGCCGATTATGTGCTCATTCACAAACCAGAAGCGAAAAGACTGCTCAAAGAGATCGAGGAGAAGGAAAAATAAATATTGACTACTTGTAAATTCGATATATGATTATAATGTTATGACATATATACATCATTTAGAGTGCTCAAAGTGCGGCAATAAATTGGAAGCGGATCGCCGCTGGAATTTGTGTACTTTCTGCGGTAAACCTCTGGTGGTTCTGTATGACTTAAAGAAGATAAAGAAGAAGGTGAAGAAAGAGGATATACTGCTGAGACCTCAAAACCTCTGGCGTTATCACGAGTTATTGCCGATACAATCATTGGATGATGTCATCTCACTGGGGGAGGGATATACTCCCTTGATTCACGCCGCGCGGCTCGGTCAGGTTCTGGGATTCGATAATCTGTATATAAAAGATGAAGGCAGGAATCCGACCGGTTCTTTTAAAGCACGCGGTATGGCGGTGGCTGTTTCACGGGCGCGTGAGCTCGGGGTCACCGAACTTTCACTGCCTTCTGCAGGAAATGCCGCCGGTGCAATGAGCGCCTATGCCGCTCTCGGCGGATTGAAGGCGCATATTTATATGCCGCGCGATGTTCCCAAGACGTTCATCGTCGAGTGTATTGCAAGAGGAGCCCAGGTTCAGCTCGTCGACGGGCTCATCAACGAATGCGGTCAGCGTGCTGCAAGTGATGCAGCACAATACGGATGGTTTGATATGTCGACACTCAAAGAACCGTACCGTATCGAGGGCAAGAAGACCATGGGTTTTGAGATCGCTGAGCAGATGGGCTGGACATTACCGGATGTCATAATATATCCGACCGGAGGCGGTACAGGACTTATCGGTATGTGGAAGGCATTTGAGGAGTTGAAGAATTTAGGATGGGTCAAGTCTGCACTGCCCAGGATGGTCGTTGTTCAGGCAAAAGGTTGTGCTCCGATTGTGAGGGCGTTTGAAGGCGGTATGGAGTCGGCGGCACCCTGGCGGGAAGCAGAGACCATTGCCAGTGGAATCCGGGTGCCGGCTGCGATCGGTGATTTTCTTATTTTACGTACGATCCGCGAAAGCCGGGGGACGGCGGTTGCGGTTTCTGATGAAGATATGATGGAGGCGATAACCCAGATAGGAACCACAGAGGGAATATTCTGTTGCCCTGAAGGAGCGGCTACACTCGCCGCTTTCAAACAATTACGCAGTAAAAGATGGATCAAGGATAATGAAACAGTGGTCCTTTTCAACACCGCTACAGGCATCAAGTATGCCCACCTGTGGGTGAAAAATCTTCGTTTGTAATAGAAAGGTATAAAAGTTTTTAATGAGAATGGGTGATTTTTTCACCTCTCTATTTCGACTCGACCGTGAAAACAGACAGCGGAGATACGGATATGCCGCTGGTGTCATCAGTATTATAGTAAACATCATTCTTTCACTCGTGAAGTTTATCATGGGAATGGCGGTGAACAGTATCTCTCTTATTACAGACTCGATACATTCCCTTTCCGACGTCGCCACCTCGTTGGTGGTAATCATCGGTTTCAGGATTTCGACGAAACTTCCCGATCATAAGCATCCCTTTGGTCACGGTCGTGCAGAGCGGGTCGTCTCGATCATCATCGCCTGCATGCTCATCATCGTCGGCTTTGAGTTTTTTATCCAGGGATTCCATCGAATGCGGAATCCTGTTCCCGTGGAATTCAGGTGGCTTGTTGTTTTGATTCTTTTTATCACAGTTATCTGCAAAGAGTGGCTTGCACGCTTCACTTTTAAACTGGGAAGAAAGATCGATTCTTCAGCGCTGCGGGCTGATGCATGGCACCACCGCGCCGATGCCGTTTCAACAGTTCTTGTAATTATCGGATTTATAATGTATCGGTTCGGGCTTTATTATGTAGACGGAATTTTGAGTATACTGATTGCGTGTTTTATCGTATATACAGGTCTGGGGATCATTAAAGAATCATCCAGTTTTCTCATCGGTGAGGCACCTTCAGCGTCGTTTATCAACAGAATCAAGATGATCGCTTTGAAATGCGACGGCATAAATGATGTGCACCACATCCATGTCCACGACTACGGCGGAAAATATGAGATAACGGTCCATATCAGATTGAAACCCGATACCCTTCTTGATGAAGCCCATAAAAAAGCCACCGAAGTGGAAGAGTGTATAAAGGAGTTTATCGAAGGGGCAGAAGTGACTGTCCATGTCGAGCCGGAAGGTGATGATGGTCACAGGTAAAAGCGGTAATCAGGTCGGTATTAAGATTCGGCCGTTACGCATCGAAGATTATGATGATCTCATTCGGTTGTGGAATGAAGCGGGATTACCTTATAAACCGGAAGGTCGGGACAGGAGAGAGAAAATCGCCGTTGAATTGAAACACCCCACTGCTGTATTTCTCGTTGCAGAGAAAGGCGGTATCTTGATCGGCTCGGTGTTCGGTACGCACGACGGTAGAAAGGGTTGGATAAACCGGCTTGCGGTCGCTCCGGCGTATCAAAGGCAGGGGATCGGTCATCGACTGGTGCAGGAGGTTGAGCGCCGTTTCGGAAAGATGGGGATAGAGATAATCGCCTGCCTGATTGAAGAGTGGAACAAAGTGTCCATGACGGCGTTTGAAAGGATGGGATATAAACGCCATTCCGATATCATCTATTTTACAAAAAGGAAGGGGCCGAAGGTTTAACCTGCGGCTTTAAAATCTTCTTGACAAAAGTTCTATATCGGATATAATGATTCAAGCTGTGACCGTAGAGGTTTGCCTTTTTAGCATTTTTAAAATGTGAATAAAGGTACGATGGCTTGAAAGGAGGACATTTGGATATCTACGGTAAGGTTAAGTGGTTCGATAGTAAGAAAGGCTTTGGATTTATAGAGAAAGAAGACGGCTCCGGTGATGTGTTCGTTCACTATGCAGATATAGTGGGTGATGGTTATCGGGTCCTTAGAGAAGGCGAAAGAGTTAAGTTTGAAATTACATCAACACCAAAAGGTGATAAAGCCTTGAAAGTCGAACGAGTAAGCGAATAAAAGAGACTTAAACCGTCTCGCAGGGGGTCTGGCTCAAACCAGACCCCCTGTTTTTTTAGGTAGTTGTTCATATTGACATAAAAAGTAATTTAGTTATAATTCTATGTGCAGTGGGAGCGTATTGCGGACGTAAATTTGAATCGTCTCGATGAATCCCTGAAATTTTTAGAAGATTTAATCAGATTCGAACTTGCGAATCAAAAATCTCTTGATTTAATCAGAAACATAAGAAGAGAATTTTTGAATATCAAGAGGAATCTACCGTGGTTTGAAATCATCGGTCACCGCAAAAGCCAAAAGGATCCGGGCAGGCATGGTAAGTTTGACACCCGGACCGACTCTTCTTTGAAAGAACTTGTTATCGCCAACTTTACACGTGCAAAGGAGTCCTGTCGCATTCTCGAGGAACTTACCAAGAGCGGAACACTGGGCATAAGCCGCAGAGTGAAAGAGCTCAGGTTCAAAATTTATGATCTGGAAAAGACTGTGGCAGCTATACTGGCAAAACAGTTCGATCCCTCATTGTATGTGATTCTCGATGAAAGGTATTTAGGTTTCCACAGGATAGAAGATCTTGTGAGCATCTTTGAGAAAAACGGCGTTACAATGATTCAATTGAGAGCCAAGAGATTGACGGCCAGGAAGTTTTACAATTATGCAGTCAGGATTAAGAAGGCGATAAGGGGTGACGGTTTAAAGTTCATCATTAACGACCGTACCGATATTGCTTTAGCCTGCCGCGCCCATGGAGTTCATTTAGGACAGGATGATTTTAATGCCAGGATCGCCCGTGAGATTCTTGGAGAGAACTATATAATCGGGGTTTCGGCACGGACAACAGAGGAAGCGGAAAGAGCGGTGAAACAGGGAGCGGATTACCTCGGTGTCGGTGCTGTTTTTAAAACCGTGACCAAAGCCGACGCTGTTGTATGCGGTTTGAAGACCCTGCAGAAGATCTGCAGGAAGGTCAATATCCCGGTGGTGGCGATCGGCGGTATCAACGCCGGGAATTTTCAGCGTGTTCTTAAAAGCGGCGCCGCCGGTATCGCGGTTTGTTCATATATTTTCGACGGAGATATCAAAAGAAAGATTCGTGCATTGACACGAAAAAAATAATGGTTATAATTGAATAGAATATGTTATCTCAGAACATAATCACCCCAAAAACAAGGAGGTTTTATGGATTTGAAGATATCCGCAAAAAATTTTCAACTCACTGATGCTCTGGAAAAATATGCACAGAAGAAAATCTCCAAACTGGAAAAGTACTCTCATCACATTATAAAAGGGGATCTGATTTTTGAAAAGGATAAGTCTTTCAGCATCGTTGAATTGAATCTTTCTGTCAAACATTCGACTGTCATAAGTAAGGTGAAGAATCACGATATCTATCAGGGGATAAATGAAGTCTTCAGAAAAATCGAGCGGCAGTTGATTAAATATGAAGAGAAATTCCGTGAAAGAAAGAGGATCGCCCAGAAGACAAGGCGGAAATGAAGAAGATAACAGTAGAAACTTTGTATCGTGAAAAGAAAGATGAATTTTCGTTTGAAATTCTCGTCGGCGGGGAGTATTTAAAGACAAGAAAGATAACAACCTATGATATCTTCAGACCCGGTATGGCTCTTGCCGGATATACCGGTTATTTCCTCGGTGACCGTATCGCCATCATCGGTAAGACAGAGGTTTCTTTTTTAAAGACGTTGCCGAAGAGAATAAAAAGCCGTCGCATCGCCACTGTTATGCGGCTCGTTGAACCCTGCATTATTGTCGCCAAAGGGCTGGCGATCGATAAGAAGTTTCTTGAAGAGGCAGAGAAACGCAAGATTCCGATTTTACGGACTCCGATGTCAACGACCCCCTTCATTCATAAGCTCTCGACATACCTCGATTATAAACTTGCTCCCACGAAATATATTCAGGGTACACTCGTGGACATCTATGGTGTCGGAGTACTCTTGATCGGAAAACCGGGTACGGGTAAGAGCGAATGTGCTCTTGATTTGATCGAGAGGGGGCATCGTCTCGTTGTCGATGATCTTGTGAAGATCATACAGCGGGGGAACATCCTTGTCGGCTCAGGTGCGGAAAAGAGTGATCGTTTGAGGCATCATATTGAGATTCGGGGCGTCGGGATTGTGGATATTTTTCGAATATTCGGTGTCAAATCAGTGCGTCTGAGAAAACGTATCGAGGTTGTTATTGAGCTGGTACTCTGGGATGAAAGTAAAGGCGATTTCGACCGTGTCGGTCTGCAAAGAAAGACGAAGACGATTCTTGATGTTAAAATCCCCCGTTATGTTGTTCCTCTTACACCCGGCAAGAATATATCGGTTATCGCCGAAGTGATTGCCATGAATCATCTGCTTGAACTGCGTGGTATCCGACCTGCTGAAGAATACGATAGAGAACTGCGGCGTGTTCTGTCTCAAATGGAAACCCCCAGTGTGCACTATGATGAAGATATAGAGTAAGGACGGTATGGTACGGGCGATCGTCGTCGGACATGGTAAATTCGCTGAAGTTATGGTCAGTACGGCTGAACAGATAGTCGGAAAACAGAATCATGTCGAGATTATTTCCAATACAGGACTTTCCTGTAATATGTTGAATAAGAAGATTGCAGAGGCGGTTGATAAAGACAGAGAACAGGAGAGCTTGATTTTTCTGGATCTACCGGGCGGCAGCTGTACGATAAGCTGTTATGCATTATTAAAAGAGAATAGAGAATTGAACATCATAAGCGGTGTGAATCTGCCGATGCTCATTGAATTTTTTGTGCTGCGTGAAAAACACTCTGCACGGGAACTTATTCCCATTTTAATAGCAAAAGGAAAAGAGAATATTATTCAGTTAAGGTGTAGAAATGAATAAAAAGATAAAAAATCTGGGGAAAGTTTTTGAATACGCCGCCGAGAAATTTCCGGATAAACTGGCTCTCAAAAAAGGAGATACCGCTTACACGTATCGGCAACTCAAGACAGAAGTGATAAAACTGAAGAATTATCTTCTTTATCTTGGATTGAAAAAGGGAGATAAGTTTGCGGTGCTGGGTGAGAACCGACCTGAATGGGCGATCGGATATCTGGCGGTTGTAAGGGCGGGATTGGTTTGTGTCCCTGTGGATCGATTGCTTTCAGAGACAGAAATTCTTCATATCCTTCGGCAGAGTGAAGCCAGAGGGATTGTGGTTTCTGAACACTATCTGGAAAAGATCGAAAACGTAAAAGAAGAATTGAAGAATCTGGAGTTCATCATTCGGATGGATGAAATAAAGAAGCTGAAGTCGACGCGGGAATTTTCTGTACCGGAATTGGATCCGGATTCATTGGCGGTGTTGATATTCACTTCCGGAACCACCGGTACTTCGAAGGCGGTTATGTTGAGCCATACAAATATTTTCAGTAATCTGATCGCAATCGACAGTGCGATCAGGGTGGATGAGAATGATACAATGGTTTCAATCATTCCGATGCACCACACATTTGAAGGAACGTGCGGCTTCCTGTATCCCCTTTATCAGGGCGCCACTGTTTATTACCCGGCGAGTTTGAAACCGAAAGACCTTCTGGCTGCAATGGAAGAAGCCAAGGTTACCTGCATCATCGCGGTGCCGCTCTTTTTCGAGAAATTTCTCGGAGCGGTTTATAGAAAAATATCACATTCCCCGCTTCCCACAAAGATTCTGTTTAACACGATTAAAGGGATAGGTTCGGCTTTTAAATTTTTGCGCAAACCGCTCTTTGCAAAGGTCCGTAAGGAGATGGGACTCAGTAATCTGCGTATCGCCTGTGCCGGCGGCGCCGCGCTTACTGAAAAAGTGGCACGCGGTCTGGAACTTTTCGCCCTGCCTATTATTCAGGGGTATGGTTTGACAGAGGCTTCACCGGTGATATCGGTGAGTCCTCTGGAAAGACCCAAGAATAGATCAGTGGGGATTCCTATCCCCGGGGTAGAGGTCAGAATAGATGCACCGGATGAAAACGGTATCGGTGAGGTTGTGGTACGGGGTCCGAATGTAATGCTCGGCTATTATAAAAACAAAGAAGCAACTGATAAGATTCTGCGTAACGGCTGGCTTTATACCGGCGACCTGGGGTGGATTGATAGAGAAGGATATCTTTATATCACCGGTCGAAAAAAGAGTTTGATCGTGACACAGAGCGGTAAGAATGTTTATCCGGAAGAACTGGAAGAAAAGTTATTGAAGAGTCAATGGGTGAAAGAAGTCCTTGTCGTACCGCGTATCGAACCGGAAACCAAAAAAGAACTGATCTGCGCCTTGATCTTTCCGGACTACGAATTGCTTGAAAAATACAGTATTTCAGCCGATCTTACTCTTACAAAAGAGGATATAGAAGAACTCTTTAAAGAGGAGATAAAGAAGGTAAACGAGGAGTTACCCTCTTACAAAAGAATCACACGGTTCGAATTGAGGGAAGAGGAGTTCCCCAAGACGACGACCCAGAAGATCAAGCGTCATCTCTTTATTGATCGGGGACTCAGGGTTTAATATATATCCTTCTTTATTCGGTTACTTTATAGACCTCGTCCTTTTCGTGAACCGGTTGTTCGACCTTCAAACCCACTTCATTACCTTTCTTCGCTTTTTCGATATTTTCGTGTTCAACCTGCATCGAGTTTATTGTTTGGGTGAAGTCGGTATGTTTCCCTTTGATATGGATCGTATCACCGACCGCCACTTCGTCGTCGGTTACTTTCAGAACCGCCACACCGATCTTACCGAAATAGTGGGTGATCGTACCGATTAATTTTTCCATTCATCCTCCTTTTTTCGTTCTATTCTACTCATAAAAGTATGAGTGTCAATATTTTATTAAGAAGGCGGTCTTATTGACAAAAAAAAATTTTGGATTATAATAAGTTTGTAAGGAGGCTTATGATTTTTGTTACTACGCTTGATTGTATACCGGGTAAGGTCGATGAATTGAGAGAAATCATTCGGAACCTCGAATTGCCTGAAGATATCAAAATCAGGGAATTTTTAACCTTGTTCGGTAAACCCGACTTTTTGCTGACCTTTGAGGCTCCTGATGAAGAACGGGCGATGTCTTTTATCCTGAAATTTGTTTCGGTCGCCGTCCCCAAGACGTCTGTAGGTGTATCCGTGGAGAAGATGTGATGCGTTCGTTGCTTCAACGTCTGGCAGAGGAAGAGGGCGTTTCGGTCCGGCATATCGGAAAGGGACTGAAGAACGGCCGTATCGTTCTTATCAAGAACAAAAAACATCGTATCAAACCGCTTCTGATCGGAGAAGGGTTGAGAGTGAAGATAAACGCCAACATCGGTACCTCACCCGATATCAGCAGTTTGAAGTACGAGTTAAAGAAATTGAAGGCAGCGGTTGATGCCGGAGCAGATACAGTAATGGATTTATCCACGGGCGGAAATATCAATCGAATCAGGAAGGAAATCATAAATGCTTCCGGAGTTCCTGTAGGTACTGTGCCCATTTACCAGGTGGCGATTGATGCCCGGAAAAAGAGGAGGTCATTTTTAGACGCATCGGTGGATGAGATTTTCGATGTGATCG
The DNA here is from genome assembly GCA_011052815.1 of candidate division WOR-3 bacterium. NCBI lineage: Bacteria > Pseudomonadati > Caldifarciminota > Caldifarciminota bacterium. The sequence continues at coordinate 21,875 of DRIG01000066.1, forward strand.
AGCAACACCTTGACGATGGTGTTGATTTCATTACCGTGCACTGCGGCGTCACCAGGGAGAGTATCAGGGGTTTGAAACGGAAGAAACGGGTTTGTGGGATTGTAAGTCGAGGCGGTTCGATGATGGTTGAATGGATGGCTTACAACAAAAGGGAAAATCCACTGTATGAATATTATGACAGATTACTGAAACTTGCAAAAAAGTACAACGCCACACTGAGTCTGGGCGACGGACTGCGGCCGGGTGCAATCGCCGACGCCACTGACAGATATCAGATAAAAGAGCTTATCGTCATCGGTGAGCTCGTAAGATGGGCGCGTGACGAAGATGTTTCCGTTATGGTGGAAGGTCCGGGCCATGTGCCGATCAATGAGATTGAAGCCAATATTCGACTCGAAAAGACGATATGTGAAGGGGCGCCGTTTTATGTACTGGGCCCATTGGTGACTGATGTCGGAGCCGGCTATGACCATATCGTCTCAGCCATAGGTGGAGCTCTTGCTGCTTATTATGGAGCGGATTATTTATGTTATGTAACACCATCCGAGCATCTCGGTCTGCCTGATGTGGATGAGGTGAGGGAAGGGGTTATCGCGGCAAGACTCGCCGCACACGCAGCCGATATCGCCAGAGGAAACAGTAAGGCGAAGAAGAGGGACCTTGAGTTATCCAGGGCGCGGTATGCACTCGACTGGCGGCAGATGCTGAATCTTTTGATCGATAAGAAGAAAGCAGAGAAGATATTCAAACGTTCGCCTTCAAAATCGAATATGACCTGTACTATGTGTGGAGAATTTTGTGCGATGAAAAAAACAAAAGAAGTTATCGGGAGGTCATGATGGATATTTTAAGAGAAGAACTTCGTGAAAAAGAAAAGAATTTTACGATAAAGGCATCCAGGACAGTTGTGGTCTTCTGTATATTGCTGGAACTTTTATATATCTTCGGACTGATTTTCAAGTTTTTGTATATCCCGGAATTGATCGTACTTCTTACAGCCGTTCTTCTCATCAGTGGGTTTGTTCTGTTTATTCTATGCAAAAGAGGCATCTTTTCGAGTATAATGCCCTATTTGATAATGATACTGACGATACTGGTGCTAAGTATATCACTCGGATTTATCAACCCCAGTTTAAGAATTCCGTTTTTCTTGATATATTTTTATGTTATTCTTCACCCTTCTATATTTCTCGGTAAAAAATACGGTATCTTAGCTACTTTTCTTTCTATCATATCTTATCTTGTTGTGGTGCTTCTCACCCAGGCGAAGTATCCTTATGTCAGTCTGCAGACCGAGGCGATGAGAATAGTTTTTCTGACCGTCATCGCTCTGCTTCTGATCTTTGAGTTTGATAATGACCTGAAGAGAATTTTTGAGATACGGAAAGTGGCGGGGATGGCGGAACATGGTGATCTTACGGGAAGAATCGAGATTACAGATGATAAGGATGATATCGCCTTTCTCGCGCATAGTTTCAACCGGGTTCTGAAGACTGAGGCTAATCTCGTAAGATTGATTATGGATATAGTGGAGAGCCTGACCGATATGAGCGAACAGATCGCCACCACCGCGAGTGAAATGGCGGCTTCATCGTCTGAGATCGTACATACGACCCAGAAGATGACCGAAGGAATCAATGAACAGCATCTTGAACTCGACCAGACGATATCAACCGGTAAGACCCTGAGCGAGTTGAGTTTCGATGTCGTCAGCAATGTGAAGAAAGTTGAAGAATTTTCAGTGAGCGTTTCAGACAGTGCCGGCAACGCCATTAAACAGAGTGATGTGGTGATAAAGAATATCGAATTGATTGGAGAGAGATATTCTTATTTGATCTCTTTGATGTCGAAGTTGCAGGAAATATCTTCCACGATAAACAAAATAGTCAATACCATCGATTCTATATCAGAGAAGATTAATATCCTTTCCCTCAATGCCTCGATTGAGGCGGCTCGTGCCGGTGAGGCGGGTAGAGGGTTCTCAATCGTCGCCGATGAAGTTAAAAAGCTTGCGGACAGTTCCCAGGAATCGGCATCAGAAATCGGGCGTATTATAAAAGAGATGATGGAGTCCATAAAGACGGTTACGGTAAGTACCGAAGAAGTGAAGAAGGCGATCAACGACGGAAGCGTCGTCATTAAATCAACAGTGGATTTTTTGAGGTCCATATCCAATAATGTACTGGAGCTGAATGAGGCGATAAAGAATATCAAAGAGATGATTTCCAAAGAGGAGCAGCAGATTACAGATATCATCAAACAGGTTGAGGGGTCACACAGTATTGCCGAGGAGAACACCGCGGCGGCTCAACAGATTCTGGCTTCGCTTCAGGAACAGTCAGCCGCAACCCAGGAGTTTTCCGCAACGAGTCAGGAGTTGGTTTCCGTCGCGAATAAGTTGAAAAAGATGATAAAGACGTTCACCGTTGAAAAGACCGGCGAGAATTAGTCTTTTTACAGAAATAAGATGGCGGATGTTCTGATTGTTGAAGACAAAACGAGTTTCGGTGAGATGCTCAAGGGTAATCTTGAGGATGCTGAGATATCCGTAGCCTGGGTCAGGCGTGGAAGGGAAGCCCTGCAATTCTTCAAAAAAGAAAAATATGAAATAGCTCTCATCGATTTAAGATTGCCGGATATCGACGGAATTGATCTACTCCGTCAGTTTAAGAAATTCGACACCGACACCAAATTTATTATAATGACCGCATTCGGCTCGATCGAAAAGGCGGTCGAGGCGATGAAGCTCGGGGCTTATGATTTTATCACCAAACCGTTCGACATCGAACAGCTTATAAATCTGCTCAGCAGACTTCTTAAAGAACAGCGGTGTTTTTACGAAAATATTATCCTGCGGGAAGAGACGGAGAAACTGCACGGTTTCCAGATCATCGGCAGGAGTGCGGCGATAAAGAAAGCAGCGGAGTTACTTCAGAAAGCGGCACCGACCGATGCCACTGTATTGCTTCTCGGAGAGTCTGGTACGGGCAAAGAGCTCTTTGCCCGGGCGTGTCATATGCTGTCGAATCGGAAAGAAAACCCTTTTGTACCGATCAACTGTGCTGCAATCCCTCGTGAACTGCTTGAAAATGAACTATTCGGTTCGGAAAAGGGTGCTTTTACCGGTGCGACCGCCAGGAAACTCGGAAAGTTTGAACTCGCAAATAAAGGAACTATTTTTCTGGATGAGATTGGAGACCTTGATCTTGATTTACAGGCGAAGATTCTGCGCGTTCTTCAGGAAAAAAGTTTTGAAAGGCTCGGAGGCACCTGTTCGATAAAAGTAGATGTGCGGGTGATTGCGGCGAGCAATAAAGACCTTCTGAAACTTGTCAGGGGAGAGAAATTTCGGGAGGATTTATATTACCGTTTGAGTGTCTTTCCGATAACGATTCCCGCGCTGCGTGAAAGAAAAGAGGATATTCCTCTGCTGGTTGAACACAATCTGAAAAGGTTGCATTCGCCAAAGAAAATTTCTGAAAAGGCTTTATTGAAATTGCAGGATTATGATTGGCCGGGGAATATACGGGAACTGGAGAATACTATTGAACGGGCGGTGATCCTCGCCGGAGATATAATCAAACCGGAACATATATTGCTGCCGGAGACAAAGGTTTCGTTTTCTGATCTAAGCGGGGTGCAGACTTTACGCCGGGCTGCAGAACAAGGGCGTGCGATCGCCGAAGCGGCGCTTATTAAAAGAACCCTCTTGCAGACCGGGGGGAATAAGTCAGAAGCGGCTCGCCGCCTGGAGATATCTTACAAAACACTTCTTAACAGGATAAAAGAGTATAAGAAAAAAGGGTACTTATAGACCCTTTATTTGATATTCTCAATACTGCCGAGGGCCGGACTCGAACCGGCACTCCCATTGCTGAGAAGCGGATTTTAAGTCCGCTATGTCTACCAATTCCATCACCCCGGCGTTAAAGGTATTAATATTACTTGAATGTATTATATTCAATAAGAAAATGATGTCAACCGATCTTTTCGGATCAATCTGTTGTTATCGTGACATCGTCGAAATTTACCGAGGTTGTTTGTGTCGGAATTTTATTCATCACCGTCAGTCCAGCTCTTCCACTTGTCAGCACGTTATTGACCTCATAGAACATAAGCTGGTCATTCAGATAGGTCTTTATTACGGTGAAGTAACATTCGACTCCCAGTGAGAACCACTTTTCTTTCGGTGTTGCACATTCAACAACGGCGACTGCTTTCTGGATGCCGTTTTCTTTTTTGACCAGAGAAAGTGTATCTGAAGATATTTTAAGACAGTAATGATTTTCTTCGTTTCTGTAGCGAAAAACAATACCTGCCTCCCAATTTTCTTCCGTACTGTTCAAAATTTTAAGCTTTGTTTTGAATTTGAAATCACCGAAATCCATTGAATAGAGAACGAGCGCTTTCTCAGTATTCTTGTTCTTTCCGTTGTAGACATTCGGCAGGGAGTGTTCTGTAGTTTGTCCGTTGTCATTCATAATATTCCAGTCTCCGGTTATTGTTTCGAATCCATAAGCCGACGCCGTACCGGCCGCCTCATTATCAAAATGGAGTGTTGAAAAATATATATCGAAACCATTCAGCTTTGTGCCGGCCCATAAAGTTTCAGGGGATATTTCCACCATGGTGTAATATAACGCCGTCGCTTCTATTTTATAGATACCCGGTGTGATATCATCCAGCATAAACACACCTTCTCCATCACTCGTATCACTTTGGATCATTTTTTCTCCCTGGAACAGGGCGATTACAGCATTTTCCAGGGGAGTACCGTCGGGTTCCCTGACCGAGCCGGTTATCCGCGCTTTATGAGGATTTTCCGGATCATAGATATTGCTGTGTGGAGCATTAATGCAGCCGATGATGAAAAAATAGATTATCACTATCTGTTTTCTCATAATTAAAATTCCATCCTGTAACCGAGTTGGAATGAATTCGCGGTCGATTCAAAGAATAAACCTGTATTTTTGTCCTGGGGTATCGTCTTCTTTTCTTTCTTCAATGAGAGGGCGTCGATAATACTGTAGATGTAGATACTGAGGAAGATCGATGAATTCACCAGGGATATTTTATACCATCTGTCGTAGTCCTGATAGGCATCTTTTATCTCATTCATATCATCCGGTCCCAGGCTGTTATAATAGTTGCCTTTATTGTCGGTGATCAGCCAGGATATGATTGATGTACCGAGAAAGAAGCCGGCTGCCGCCATTATTATTTTGCCTTTTTCTTCGTTTCCTTCCATGAACTGGCCGAAACCAGGAATAAAACAGGAACACATTGCTGATTCTCCGGCGCGTTCTTTCTTTGCATTTTCAAAAAGTTCGAGGATGTCAGGAGAGGTCGTGATCGGATTTAATTCGTATTTCGGTTCAATATGCAGAAGTTTTTTGAAATAATCGAGCGCTGTTTCGCGGTCACCGACGGCGGCGTAACAGAGTGCAAGATATTCATATACTTCGATCTTTTCGCTGCCTTTCGATTGATCTTCAATTTTCTTTAATTCTTTTATGGCTTTTGTGTAATCACCGATCGTATAATAAGATTTCGCATCCGAGAGAACAGTTCTTGAAGAGTCACCGACTGATTCCTGGGCGATGGCAACGGTGACGAATATAAGAAAGGATAAAGATACTATTCTTGTGTTCACTTTTGAATCCCGTTAGAGCCACAGTATAATCATAAAAACAGCCCTGTCAAGTATACTGCGGCTGTGCTGGTTATTTAAATTTGAATTTTCCCTGTTTGAATAACTTGAGGCAGGTTTCTACAACCTTTTTGTCATAGAGTTTACCGCTGTTTTTTTGAATTTCTTTTAATGCCTCTTCAAGTCCAGGAGCGCTTCTGTAAGGGCGGTCCGCGCTCATCGCTTCAACCACATCGGCGACGGCGAGTATCTTCGCCTCCAGAAGGATATCTTTTCCCTTGACTCCTTTGGGATATCCTGAACCGTTCAGTCTTTCATGATGTTGATGGACGATCTGTGCGATGAGCCAGGGGAATTTGATTGTTTTCAGGATATCATAACCTGCAATGGGATGAACTTTGACGACTTTCATCTCGTTGGCGTTCAGCTTTTCAGGTTTATTAAGGATATCCTCAGGCACTTTTGTTTTTCCTACATCGTGGATTAAAGCGGCGAGCTTTATTCCTTTGATCTGTTCTTCCTTCAGTTTCATCTCTTTAGCGATCGCCTGAGCGAGTTCAGACACTCTTTTTTGGTGGCCTGCAGTATAGGGGTCGCGCATTTCAACGACGGTCGCCAGGGTGTTGATTGTTTCTTCCAATACGTGCAGGAATTTTCCGAAGCTGTTTTTCAACTCAAGCTCGGCGTATTTACGCTCTATTGCATATCTGATGGCGCGGATCAAAACGTCGGCGGTGAATTTTCCTTTTGCAAAGCAATCCTGGGCGCCTTCTCTTATTGCCTTCACCGCAAGGTCTTCGACCTCCATGGCTGTGAGGACTATGATTGGAATTTCCGGAACTTTCGTATGAAGTTTCTTCAGTGTTTCGAATCCCATACTGTCGGGAAGATTCAGATCAAGAACTACGATATCGATAGGTTCCCGGGCGAGGTAGTTCAGTCCGTTTTTCAGAGTTTTTACATGAACAACGTCGAATTTATTGTTTTTCGCCTGCATAAGCATCTTGACAAAGAGATCGCGGTCATCGGGATTGTCTTCGATTATCAGCACTTTAATAACCTCAGAACGGAGATAAAACTCTGTTCTTTCTTTTTTCGCCAAATGGGGCGATTCGGATTTTGTAAGAACTAAGCGGGGGCTGTGTTTCTGCATTTTGTGTTCATACATCAGTTTGTCGGCGTACTCGAGCAGCTCTTCCACCGGACATGGATTTTCCGGGTCATAGTATGTGGTGCCGATACTCAGAGAGAGTTTTACTTTATTCTGCGAATTTTTATTGTAGTTGAATAAATTTTTCCGCAGACGTTTGATAAGCATCTGGGCACTGTCTTTGCGCGCCTCAATCGCACAGATTGCGAATTCATCACCTCCTAATCTGCCGACGATGTCTGATTTCCGAAAACTCTGTTTACAGATGGCGGCGATTGTTTTCAGAGCGCGGTCACCTTCGTGGTGTCCGAGATTATCATTTATCCATTTCATTCTATCGATGTCGGCGAAGATCAAAAAGAATCCTTTTTTACTGCGATTCGCCAGGTCAACCTGCTGTCTCACAAGTGTCAGAAATCCGCGGCGGTTATATAGGCCGGTTAAAGGGTCGATGAGGGAAAGAATGCGCAGTTCTTCTTCAGTATTTTTACGAGCCGATATATCCCACAGGTAAGAACGTGTTCCCACTATTTTGCCTTTTTCTTTGATCGTGGTCGTCTGCACTTCTACATAGATCAAAGAACCATCCTTTTTAATCCCGCGAAATTCATAGGATTTCGGAGCCAGTTTATCATTGATTCGCTCTTTATGGAATGTTAGTACTTTCTTGACATCATCCGGATGGATGAGCGCCGAAAAAGTTTTATCTTTCATCTCTTCGTAGGTATAACCGAATATCTCGGCGAATTTCGAATTGAAATATTTGATATTTCCGTCGATGTCGTTGATCAAGATCGCCACACTTGCTTTTTCAACCAGTTCCCGATAGTTTTTTTCACTCTCCTTCAATGTTTCTTCGAAAAGCTTTCGATGAGTGATGTCATGAGCGATACCCAGCATATATGTTTTGCCTCTTATCTTTACGGGAAAAGTCCTTATTTCCACGTAAACCCGTGAGCCGTCTTTTCGGATGATCGTAAACTCATGGGAATCCCTGATTATCTTTTTGACCCCCTTTGACAGCAGTTCTCTGGCACGCGGGATCTGTTCAGGCGGCAGGATGTTTATTTCGAAAATATTTTTTCCTTTTAATTCTTTTATCGAATAACCGGTTATTTCTTCAGCCGCCCTGTTGCCATCGATGAGGTTGCCGTTCAAATCATGAATGTAGTAGGCATCCGGAGCGTATTCGAAGAGTATTTTAAAACGTTCTTCACTCTCCTGCAGCGCCTGTTTCATTTTATGTTTGTACAGAGTCATTTCTATATTTGTATATAATTCACTCGCCTCGAATGGTTTGACGATATATGCGTAAGGCTCTATCTTCTTCGCTCTCTGGAGTATGGTGTCGTTTGTGAATGCGGTTACGAATATAATGGGGATGTCGAATATTTTTTGAATCTGTTCAGCGGTTTTAATCCCATCCATTTTCCCTTTAAGCACGATATCGAGAAGGATCAAGTCGGGTTTGTTCTTCTTGATGCTTTCGATCGCCTTCTTGCCGGTATTGGCTATCGCGGTGACGACAAAACCTCTGTTCGCCAGGATATTTTCGATATCCTTTGCCACGATCATCTCGTCTTCGACTATCAGTATTTTTTCATTAGCCATTATTCATCCTGTCCGGTTCATCTAAAAGATATTGACTGTTGAATTTGAAGTGTTTTTTCTTGAAGAGACGCAGGCAGGCGTCGACGACATCCGCTTCATAAAGAATCCCTTTGTTCGCGGCAATTTCGTTCAGTGCCTTATCCAACCCAGGAGCAGGACGATAAGGTCGGTGGGAGCACATCGCTTCGACTACATCAGCCACGCCCAGGATTTTCGCCTCGAGAAGTATTTCTTTGTCTTTCAGCCCCTGGGGATATCCGGTGCCATTCAATCTTTCATGATGCTGGTAGACAATCTTCGCAATGGGCCAGGGAAATTCAATGGTCTTTAGAATGTCATAACCGACCTGACAGTGTGATTTGACGATCATAAATTCACCCTCGGTAAGACGGGTCGGTTTGCTTAAAATCTCCGACGGTACGTAGATTTTGCCGATGTCGTGGATAGCCGCCGCCATATGAACACCGGTAATTTTTTCTTCAGGAATCTTTAATTCTTTTGCAATGGCGAATGCCAGTTGAGCGACACGCCACGAGTGGCCTGCAGTATACGGGTCCCTTTTTTCCAGAGCTATTGCCAGGGCTTTGACGGTTGATTCCAGACTCTTTTTCAGCTTTTCAAAACTCTCTCTTAGTTTCTGCTCTGTTTTATGCTTGTAAAGGGCTATTTCCACCGCGGTACGCAGATCCCTTTCGTCGAACGGTTTTATTATATAACCGTGCGGTTCAGTCGCTTTGGCGCGCGCCAATATTTTTTCATCTGCGTATGCCGTGAGGTAGATGATCGGGATGTTGTAATGTCGTCGTATCTGTTCAGCCACTTCAATACCGTCAAGTTTACCGTTCAGAACAATGTCGATGAGCAATAAATCCGGCTTGAACTTTTTGATTATTTTAATCGCCTTTTCACCACTCGTTTCGATCCTGGGTACTTTATATCCCAATCGTTCCAGAATGAGTTTTATGTCTTCTCCGACGATTCTTTCGTCTTCGAATATTATGATCTTCTCTCTCTTTGTTTCTTCTCTTTTCATGTGGTCCGTCTTTCTCCGGGAATACAACATAAGACTTTACGTGCCTGAGATAGTAATTCCGCTATCGAACGATTCACTGCGGGGTCGTAGTATGCCGTACCGATATTGAGAGAAAACCTGCCGCTGATTTTCCTGGATGCATTATAGATATCCAGATTCTTTTTGAGACGTTCAATCAATTTATTGATATTACTCTTATGTGCTTCCAGGGCGATCACCGCGAACTGTTTTTCGTCTATTCGGGATATTATATCTGATCTGCGAAATGTCTGTTTCAGGATATTGGCGACCGCAATCAATTCCTCCTGATTTTTCTGAGACGGTTCACCAGATGTCGGTGTTTTATTCCATTCGACGACGAGAACTATAAGACCGCGGTTATTGCGTTTCGCCAATTTCAAATAGTGCATCGCCAGGATGAGAAATGATTGTTTCGTATATAAACCGGTGGGTTTATCTATCAGAGGCAGTCCGCTCAGTTCTTGCTGGATTCTTTGTTGGTCAATGGCGTATTGGATTGAACATAAAAGTTGTGAACTGTCTGTTTGCTCTTTGATTATGAAGTCCTTTGCACCGAGCTGGGTTGCTTTGGCACCCAGTGATTTCTGCTCGACCGTGGTGACGACTATTATCGGGGCATCCGGAAACTGCCCATAGAGACGGCTGAATGCATCAAGCCCCTGAATATCCGGGAGCTGCAGGTCCAGTAGAACAACATCGAATTTTTCTTCAATTAACTTACTTAATCCTTCTTCCAGATTGTCGCTCGTGACCAGTTCGAATTCTGAGTCCATTACTTCAGTCAACATTGTTCGGAAAATCTCGATTTGTTCGAGATCATTTTCAATCAACAACAGCCGGATATTCATATCATTTAAATTAATGAGGCAGCCGGGACGTCCGTCCCAGCTGCCTCAGGAGGGAGGTACGAAAAGAATGAGCCGTGCCTTCTCATAATCTATTGAACCAACTTATTCTGAATCGCTAGTCTGACCAGAGCAGCGGTGTTGTGGGCGTTCAATTTACGCATTATACTCAGTCGATGATGTTCCACGGTCCGCACGCTGATCCCCAGTTTACTGGCGGCTTTTTTATTCGAATCGCCTTCTGTAATGAGTTTAAGAACTTCCCGTTCGCGTGGCGTGAGGGTTGTGTATGGTGTTTTTTTTGTTCGTTTTGCCGGTTTCTGTTTACGCTGGACGAGCATTTTTATCACATCGCTTGAGAAAGTGGGGGAGACGTACAGTTTGTTGTTCTTCAATGTCTCGAGAGCGGTCATAAGTTCTTTGTCTGCATCTTCTTTGAGCAGGTATCCCTGAGCTCCACATGTCAGGGATTCATATACATATTCTTCATTTTTGTGCATCGTTAAGATGAGAATTTTAACTTTTTTGTTGAAACGCCTTATCTTTCTGATCGCCTCGATACCTCTGAGTCTGGGCATGGAAATATCGAGGATAACGATGTCGGGCTGTAATTTTTTAACGCCGGTGATGATCTCCAGACCGTCACCGGTTTCTCCGATGATCCTGTAATTACCTTTTTCCTCGATGATACGCTTTAACCCATTGCGGATTAGGGTATGATCATCAGCCAGAAAGATTGAATAAGGCATAGTTATCACTCCTTTTCCATACTTACATTCTAAAAAATAACCGGGAAATTACAATAGAACCTATTGCGTATATTTACATATGTATAAATACCTATTTACAAAATCGTGGGAGGTTAATTGTTTATTGTTTTAGCAGCTGAAAAGAACGCGGATTTTCTTTAATAAATAAGGAAGCGGTTCTCCTTTGACAAAATAATCATCGGCTCCCGCCTCGGCGGTATAGGTGGCGGCCTCATTCTCCGACCAGATCGTGCAGATGATGATTTTTATCCAGGGATATTTTCCCTTAATTAAACGAGCGGTCTGTGGGCCGTCCATACCGGACATCCGTACATCCAGTATTATCAGGTCGGGTTTTTCTTTTTCAATGAATTCAAGGGCGTCTTCACCTGTTTCCATAACTCCGAGTAATTTAATTTCCGGGTGTGATTCGAAAAAGCATTTAATCGCATCCTGGAAAAACAGACTGTCGTCAACGACGAGAGTTCTTATTTTATCTTTTTTCATTCTGTTCATCTACAAGAGGGAAAGTTCCTCTGATGATAGTTCCTTTTCCCGGTTTCGTTCTGATGGTGATGCTCCCGCCGATCAAGCGCGCCCTTTCCTGCATAATAAGAAGACCGTAATGGCCTGTTCTTTTGTTCATGATGTTTTTCAAGTCAAAACCGATTCCATTATCTTCTATTTTTAATCTCAGGTTGTTTTTATACACTTTGAGTTCTAGGGAAACGGCGGTGGCGCGGGAATGTTTGTTTATGTTTGTGAGTGCCTCCTGGATAATACGGATGATGTTCGTTCGTATAATGAGGGTCATATCCGGCAGTTTTTCAGGATACTTGAAGTCTATCTTTATCTTTGAATCGATGAATTTATGGTCGATTGTCTTTTTTATTACATGGATAAAACCTGCGTCAAATTCCCGGAGCGGTTCGATCTCACTGATCATCGCCCGTCCTCTTTTTATGGACGTTTTAATTATTTCAATCAGTTTATTGCGCTGTTTCAATGTTTTCGCATCCAGCTTGGAAAGATCGATCATCTGAAAGAAATAGAGGACCGCAACCAATCCCTGGAGAAGGTCGTCATGTATTTCAGACGCGAGATAGAGACGTTCCCTTTCCTGGGCATAAATAATCTTTTTCGTCAATTCTTTGGTGCGCCGCTGTTCTTCCCGCAGTGCTTTTTCCATATTCTTGCGTCTTGTGACATCCCTTACGATACCGAGAAATCCCTGGATTCCTCTTTCTTCTTCTTCGATTATCGTCGTACTCACCTCAAAGATCTTTGTTTTTCCCTTTACATCCTTTATTTTAACTTCCATCAGTTCAGTGGTATCTTTCGTATCGAGGACATTCTGGAAAAGATCAGAGAATTTTGCTATTGTTTCTTCACCGAGGAAAGAAAGGTCTAAAAAGTTTTTATTTATTATCCTGCTGCGTTTAAAGCCGAGTATCTTTTCGACCTTTCCGTTGATGTCGATGATTTTGCCGTCTTTATTTAAATATACGATGATATCATTCGCCTTTTCAAAGATTGTTCTGAATTTCTCTTCGCTCTCTCGCAATTTTCCTTCAATTTTGTGTTTGTAGAGCGCCAGCTCAATGGCTGATTTTAATTCGGTGTCTTCGAACGGTTTCAGTATATATCCGAACGGCTCGGTTATTTTGGCACGTTCCAGGGTTTGGTTGTCTGCATAGGCGGTGATGTAGACCACAGGAATTTTGAAACGGGTACGGATCTGTTCAGCAGCCTCGATCCCGTCCATTCTTCCTTTGAGTTTGATGTCCATAAGTACAATATCCGGATCTTCTTTCTTTATTTTTTTTACGGCTGCTTCACCGCTTGCTGAGATGGATGTCACCTGATAACCGAGGTTTATCAACCTTTGCTCGATATCTTTGGCTACGATACTTTCGTCTTCGACAATTAATATCCGCGTCCCGGACATAAAATCAGTTTCTACTTGATTTTCTCAAAGGTAATGGTGAATTTTGTTCCACCTTTTCTTTCCAATTTTATCGTACCGTTCAGTTGTTCAACGAGTGTTTTAACCAGTTGCAGCCCCAGGGTCTTTAAGCTATTCAGCGTGATATGCTGAGGAATGCCGACTCCATTATCTCTGATAATTAAGGTATAGAGATTTTTTTTGCTCTTACGGAGTATTACGTCGATCTTATGCTGTCTGCGGGTTTTCGGGATTATGGAAAGGCGGGGGAATGCATATTTTAAAGCATTTGACAGCAGTTCATTGATGATCAATGCGCAGGGAATCGCCGTATTGATATCAAAATATATGTTTTTGATATTGATGTTCAATTTAATACGTGATCTACTTATTCCATAGGACAGCATCAACTGTTTACTGAGGTCTTTTACATATTCTTCACAGTCTACGTGTGTCAGGTCTTTTGATTCATATAGTTTTTCGTGGATCAATGCCATTGTCCTGATGCGATTCTGACTGTGGCGCAGGACCGTGGTTATCTTTCCATCCGCACTGTGGCGGATCTGGAGGTTCAAGAGGCTTGATATGATCTGCATATTATTCTTAACTCGATGATGGATTTCTTTCAAAAGCACTTCTTTTTCCTGAAGTGATTCTTTAATGGTTTTTTCGGCTTCCCGCTTTTCACACTCGAGTTTTATTGAATGGAGTGCGAATGCAAGGTCGCCGCTGATCTCTTTGAGTAATGAAAGTTCTTCCCGGTCGAATATCCGGGAGTGGAGTACATAGAGGGTCGCTTTTATCGTATTTTTTATGATGGGTGAGATTACGAGATACTTTCCGTTGAAAGACTCTGCATGGAGTTTTCTCTTCTGGAGAACTTTTTCGCCCAGGATTTTCTTTTTCAGTTTTTTACATTCTTTACGGTCTCCTGCTTGGAATATCCTGCCGTCGTAATGGATCAGGATTGCGGTGTAGCCTTTCACTTTGATCAGGATGTCGCATGCCTTTTGAAGGAGTAGTTCTTTTTCTTGCTCTCTGGTGATGAGCTGATTCACGTTGCGGATCGCGCGCAACACAAGATTGAGGTGTTGCTCTCTCTTATTCATTTTTTGAAGGTAATGGTAAATTTTGTACCTTCCTTGACTTCAACCGTAATGACACCGCTGAGCTGCTCCACCAATGCCGATACCAGCTGCAGTCCCAGTGATTTTGTTTTTTGGAGATCGATGTTTTTCGGCAGCCCCACACCGTTGTCGCTGACGATAAGAACGGTTCTGTTGCGTTTATCCTGGAATAATTTTAAGGTGATCTCCGGAGATCGGGGTAGAGAACGAGGAAAGGCATGTTTCAATGAGTTGGAAATCAGTTCATTGATTATTAAACCGCAGGGGATCGCCGTATCGATATTCAACGTGATGTTCTTTATGTTTTTCTTCAGAACAACGGTTTTGGGTTTTACACCATAAGAGTGAAAGAGATGCCTTACCAGACCGTCGATATAATCATCCGCTTTGATGTTTGCAAGGTCTTTTGATTGGTACAGTTTTTCGTGTATGAGCACCATTGATTTAATACGGTTTTGGCTTTCTTTGAAGAGATTCTGGTAATACTCGTCTTTGATATATCCGGCCTGGAGATTCAAGAGGCTTGAAATGATCTGCAGATTATTTTTCACTCGGTGATGGATTTCTTTGAGGAGCGCTTCTTTCTCTTTCAATGACGCCTTTAATTTTTCTTCGGCTTCGATACGCTGTTTCAGCTCTTTTTTACTCTCTTCATACAACTGGGCGTTTATGATCGCAAGTGCGATCTGCTGGGCGATCGAGGTCAACAGGCGCTCTTCCTGTTTGGACAGCAGACAGGAGGTTCTGCAGCCGACGATCATCAGCCCCACAACTTTTCCTTTCGCCTGCAATAATACATAGTGCATATACTTCAGGTTCAGTCCTTCTTTCCTTATCGCCAAGAGTATTCTTTCGAACTCCCTTGGATTGGATATTATCGTTTTTAGAGACAATATAAATTCCCCTAATTTACCTTTTTCCTCTACCATCTTTATCGTCCCCTCATCAACGCTTATCACCTTTACCTCTTTCGCGAACTTTTTGGAAACACCGCTGTGGACGAACAGTTCCAATTTGCTTCTTGTTTCATCAGCAAGATATATGCCGCCAATTTCAAGGTTCATCACTTCCAGTATTTTAGCGAGTGCGGCACTTAAAGTTTCCTGTAGATAGAGTGATTGGCTGATGACTTTGGAGATGGTGTTCAATGTGGCGAGTTCCTTGGTACGCTGTATAACTTCTTCTTCTGAACGCTTGCGTTCTGTGATGTCGCGCATGAAGACGAGAAACGCCGGTTTTCCCAAGTAATTAATTATTGTGCTGTTTATTTCAGCCGGGATGAGGGTACCGTCCTTTTTTTGAATTTCTATTTCATAGATATTCGGGACGCTTTTGCCGGCGAGGCGATCTTTCACCCGCTGTCGTATCATTGAGTGGTATTTCTTGGCAATGAAGTCGGTGATGTTTTTCCCCATGATCTCCTTAAATCTATAACCTCCAATTTTACAGGCGGCGGAGTTTGCGAATTTTACCACACCGTTCTGGTGGATGATTATTGCATCTTTGCTGTTTTCAACGACAGACGAGTATTTTTCTTCACTTTCGCGCATTGCTTTTTCAGCCTCTCTGGTCTGCATAAGCAGGTAGGCGTTATTGATGGCGGTCGCCGCCGTGTTCGCCAGGGTTTTGACGATTTCCAGTTCTTCTTCAGATATTTCCTTACGTGGTGATGAGATCATTATTCCACCGATGATCTTCTTTTCCACTTCCAGGGGTACGACCATATAGTTCCGCGAACTGCCGATTTTCTGTAACGCCTGACATATCTTTTTGCTTAAGATCGGATAAGCTATCTCTTCCAGGGATGCGGCGGTGACGATCTTCCCAGTCAGTGCCGAACGGGTTTTTGCTCCGAGGTCGGCGTCAGCAGAAAAGGAGAGATTTTTGATTGAATAACCCAGAATTTCATTTATTTTTTGGAAAAGATTATGTCGTGTGGAGGATGTTTTGACCTCAAAGCGATTTTTCTGTTCATTCAGCATCAGGATAAAGGCACTGTTGTATTCAAGGAGATTTATAAAACCCTCGGTTATCTGCTTGAATATCTTATTCAACTCCAGGCTGCTGTGAAGGGTCGCAGTGATTTCTTGAAGCATCTTCAGTTCTTTGTGCTTCTTCAAAATGTTTTCTTCGGCTTTTTTCTGTTCTGTGATGTCATGATTCACAGCCACGGTACCGATGTAATTGTTTGTGTGGTCATTAATCAAACTGATGGAGGACAACACCTTCATCCGTGAGCCGTCTTTTCTCTCCTGGATTAATTCACCACGCCAGTGTTCTTTTTTGAAAAGCTCTTTCATCGCTTTTTCTTCTGTTCCGCTCGGGAATATTGAATTGGTGACCTTGTGTAGAGGTTTTCCAAGGACTTCATACGCCTGCCACCCGTACATCTGTTCCGCTGCACGGTTCCATGTTCGGATCCGGAAGTCAAGATCAGTGGAGATTATAGCATCGGAGACGTTCTGGAGCAAGTCTGCCTGGTAATGGAGTTTTTCCATTGTCCTTTTGCGGTCTGTAATATCTCTTATAATCCCC
This sequence comes from candidate division WOR-3 bacterium, assembly GCA_011052815.1. Classification (NCBI taxonomy): domain Bacteria; kingdom Pseudomonadati; phylum Caldifarciminota; species Caldifarciminota bacterium. Next base: position 38,541 of record DRIG01000066.1, read on the forward strand.
AGAGTTCCAAGAAACTTCTTGTTTTTCATCTTTGCCGAGGGGTTATAATATCCGGTGGAACTTACATCACCGAATGCGATCACCTCGCCGATCAGGGGTTCAATATCCTTCTTGTTTTTCTGTTTTTTCGGTATAAGCCGGACTTCAAGATTTTTTGTTTTTCGCACGCCGGTTCTTCTTTCATCGAAGAGTTTTGGTGCATTTTCGTCACCGGTGATTTTACCTCTGTATTTCGGCAAAACATATAATCTTCCGAATTCCCTGACATCGTCAGGATGTATTATTTTACTGAAGTGCTCACCGATTAATTCTTCGGGGTCATATCCAAGTATCCGTACTGAATTATTGACGAAAGTGAAATAACCGTCCGGGTCTATTTTATAGACGATATCCGGTAATTCTTTTAAGATCGCCAGATATTTTTCCTCGTCTTCCAGTTTTGTTTGGCTTGATCTGTATCGGCGGTAGGCTCTTTTTTGTTTAATCCTTCTCCTGCCTTTTTGGGTTATTTTCTTTCTGGCGTTCATACTTCCACCTATGTCACCTCGATCAACCCTGTTTTTATGGCATATTTTATCAGCTGGGCGGTGTTTTGTATATTAAGTTTCCGCATAATGCTAAGACGATGATGTTCCACGGTCCTGACACTGATGCCGAGTTTTTTCGCCACCTTTTTGTTCGAGTTTGCTTCTGCAATGAGTTTGAGTACTTCTCTTTCACGTGGAGACAAGCTTTTGAATGCAGAATTTTCCCTGGCACTCTTTTTATGCTCAAGCAGCCTTCTGAGGACATCGCTTGAGAAAGAACATGAGATATAAAGTTTATTATTCCGCAGGGAATTGATTGCACTTATTAATTCTGTATCAGCATCTTCTTTCAGAACATACCCATGGGCGCCGTTAAGCAGGCATTCATAGACATATTCTTCATTTTTATGCATTGTCAGAATTAGAATCTTTATTTTTTTATCAACCCGTTTTATCTTTCTGACCGCCTCAATACCTCTTAAATTGGGCATGGATATATCCAGAATTATCATTTCCGGATTAAGTTTCCTGATTTGTGGAACTATTTGGAGTCCATCACCGGTTTCACCGATGATCTTTAATCCTGAATTCTCCTCAATGATTCTTTTCAGACCATCCCGTAACAGGGTATGGTCGTCTGCCAGAAAGATAGTATACATAATTATTCTCCTAAAGTTTTTTTATTTATTTTAGTATATTCTACCTATTTTTTCAATTAGACAAACTACCGGTTTCAATGTAAGTATAATTACCTATTTTCAGTGACTCATACTCTATTGTAAAATTATATCGGGAAAAATCGAATTGTCAAGGAGTATTATTTGATCCAGTAATATAGAGGGGATTTGCTTTAAAGCAACCCCCCTCTATAAGAATAGCAGAACAGATAGGTATATCTTATCTTACAACTATTTTCCCGTTCGTTGTCAGTGTTTGACTATCGAATCTATAGAAATATACGCCGGCGCCCACCTGGGAACCGGTGTCATCCTTGAGCGACCATTTGATTGATTCTCTATTGCCGGTTGCTGTACCTGTCATCTTTGTAATGAGACGGCCTGTGATATCAAAGATACTGATTTCATAATGAGAACCAATGGGTAGTTCAAACTGGAAGTTTGTTCCGTTGACGCAAGGGTTGGGAACCGGTGATATCTTCTGAACGGTGGTAGTTTTCGAAGATTCCTCTTTTATTCCTATGAGGTCAAGAACCTTTACGATTCCACCCTGCCATACTTCTTTAGTGGAATCAGAGGCAAGAGTCGGATTTTGAATGAACGTCACGATTTCGCACATACTGTCATCCCACCCTGATTGAATGGTAAAGCTCTGAGTCACCGTGACTGAGTCTCCCGGTGCGATGCTGACACTCTGGCCGTTTTGATTCGGTATATAATCACGAGCCACATGGTTATGCCAGTAATCGCCGTTCGGAGCTGCATAATACAGACTATCTTCAGTGATGACGAAGAGGACTCTTCCGTTCAACGTCGCTGTCGAATCGTTGCGGAACTGGGCGTTTATTGTACCGGTTCCTGTTCCCGGATCATAATCGCCCCACATCGTGACAGTAACCGGTGATGGTTGACTCATCCGACTGGTGATTTTTGATTCCCATGTCGAGTAAGTGTAACTGCCGTGGGGGTCGCCGTCGTACCAGAGCCAGGGGGTCGCATAGTACCACGAGCCATTATAATAATATGGAGGAGGATAGGTGTACATACGCTGCACTGCCTCGGCACAATACAGGGGATAGCTTGAAGAGATATGCATTTCAATGGCAGCGACTCTTCCAGGATAGTTTATTGCGATATTAGCCAGTGTCCCACTGGCGGGATTGCATGAACTTCAACCTTCCTGATAGAGTTCTTCACAGACCACGACACGCTCTGCAGCGAAGAGAGGTGAGAGCATGCCGATTCCTGCAACAAGACTTAAACCTAATAATAGAGCTTTTTTCATATCGCCTCCTTTCCGATGGGAAATTTCTCTATTCTACTATAACTTTATATAATATATATAAAATAAGAAAATTGTCAAGAGGGAAAAGGGGAAATGGTGAAACGGAGAAACGGAGAATGGGAGATTCTTCGCGGAGTTTACACTGAACAGAGTGAATGTGCTTAGAATAACGGGGAGAAACAGGGAAAGGGAGAAGCAGTGGATGC
>DRIG01000067.1 GCA_011052815.1 candidate division WOR-3 bacterium
GACCGGAGTAATAATTGAGCGTGGGGTCTTCAGTGTGATATTGGGCAGTGTGAATGCGATACCGGATTCGGTCTTTACCGGTGGTACAGACCGCTGGTTGGAGCTTGTGGTCGATGGTGATACGCTGTCTCCGCGCACCCGGATTGTTTCAGTGGGTTATGCCTATACTGCGACCTATTCAGATACTGCGGAATATGCCCGCAATGCTTCTGCGGACAATGACTGGGTCAGGGGGACGCCGGACAGTGTGTTATTTACCGCCAATTATCTCGGCATTGCCCGGGGTGGAGCGGGTAATACACTTTATGGTAATAATGCATTTACCCATGTCAATCTCGGTATTTCCAGCACCACGGGATCAAACTTTCAAAATTACAGGTACATAACAGTAAGTGGTGGCTATTATAATAAGGCCTTTCAGGAATATGCAACCGTGGGTGGAGGATATTACAACTACGCCAGTGGTGTTCGTTCGGTTGTATCTGGTGGATGCTGGAATACTGCGAGCGGTTATATCGGAGCGGTAGTCGGAGGAGATAATAATACTGCGAGCGGTTCTTATGCATTCGTGGGTGCTGGAAAAGACAATGTTGCAGCTGCGAACTATTCCACTGTTGTGGCTGGTTATGCAGATACGATTGCTTCGGGTGCAGACTATTCCTATCTTTTCGGGATTGGTTCTAAACTGACCCAGGATTCGACCTTTATGGTGGATATGCCCCATATTCGGTTTGGTGACGAAACAAACGGTTATGAATTTCCCACGAGTGATGGCTCTGTGAATCAGGTGATGGTGACTGACGGCAGCGGTCAGGTATCCTGGGCTGATGCAGTTAGTGCTTGGTCGGTTACTGATTCAGTGCTTTATACCAACAATTACTGGGGCCTTGCCCGGGGTGGGGCAGGAAATGCACTCTACGGTACCAACGCCTTTACCCATGTCAATTTTGGGGTTGCCTGTACTACTGGAGTGGGTATACAGAACGATTATTACGCCACAATTAGTGGTGGATATGGTAATAAAGCCATTGACGACTATACGACCGTGGCTGGAGGATTGAACAATACTGCCAGTGGTCCCTATGCGACTGTCGGCGGAGGGTCTGATAATACCGCCAGCTACAATTGCGCTACCGTGGCAGGAGGAGCTCACAATTGTGCCAATTATATCTTCGCTACTGTTGGCGGCGGGTATAAAGATACAGTCAATGCTTATTATGGTGGTATCCTCTCCGGCTACGATAATCTTGCAGGTGATTCGTTAATTGACACGGCAGCGGTGGTGGTCGGAGGCTGGAATAATTCAGTGACCGCAAAATACACCTTTGTCGGCGGTGGACAAAACAATACAGCCAGCAGTAGCTATGCTACCGTGGGCGGAGGGTCTGGAAACACTGCCAGCGGTGGCAGTGCGACCGTGGCCGGAGGATATGAAAACACTGCCAGCGGTAGCAATGCGACCGTGGGTGGAGGATATGGGAACACTGCCAGCGGTTACTGTGCGACCGTGGCCGGAGGAACTAGCAATACTGCCAGTGATTGGTATACGACCGTGGGTGGCGGATCTTACAATACTGCCGATAGTAATTTTGCGACTGTGGCTGGAGGATATGCAGATACGGTTATCGGTTATGCCGGGTTTGCAACGAATTTTAGTACAAAAGTTCAATCAGGACATTCCTACTCCGCAGCCTTTACAACCAGCCATACCACAGCAGCGAGCCAGGTCCGCGCCGCCAATTTCTCAACCGGTACCTTGGTCTTCACAATGGACCATCCATCTGACCCAATGAATAAGATCCTCAATCAGTATGCGGTCGGCTCTTCTGAGCCGGTCTTTGTCTACAACGGCACCGCCTATATTAAAGACAACGGTCGGGTTGAAGTGAAACTGCCGGATTACTTTGATGAAATAAACAACAATCCAAGAATCCAGTTGACCGGAGTCGGCACGCCAGAAGTTGTTTATGTCGCCGAAGATATTAAAGGTAACCGTTTTACAATCGGCGGTAAACCCGGGACCAAGGTTTACTGGACCGTGACCGCAGAACGCAAGGATGTCCACGCCCGAATTGCAAAGATCCTTACTCCGGTGGAACAACCCAAGACCGGCCACCTGATCGGACATTCCTTGGACGACGATGCAATGATCGGCATCTATGACCGCATCAAAACCCAGGGTGATTTCCAGTGGCGCACTGAAGAAGGCAGACGGGTGCATAACGAGTCAAAAATCTCTGAGAGGAAGTAGTTTAGGGTAAAACAGCACTTCAAATTTCGAAAATCATTGACTTTTGTGGAATTTTAGTATATAATTGGGGTTAAAGGAGGTTTTTTTATGCAAAGACGACGCGTGATCATTATGGGCGCAGCAGGCCGTGATTTCCACAATTTTAACCTTTTCTTTAGAAATAATCCTCTATTCAAGGTTGTCTGTTTTACAGCAACGCAGATACCAAATATTACAGGAAGAAAATATCCTAAGGAACTTGCCGGTAGAAAATACCCAAAAGGAATCCCTATTTTACCGGAAAGTAAATTGACTGAATTGATAAAAAAATATCGGGTAGACATCGTCGTTTTTTCCTACTCGGATATATCACATAATTATGTGATGAATAAAGCATCTGAGGTAATTGCGGCTGGTGCCGATTTCTGGCTTTTGGGCTTGAATTCTTCAATGCTCAAATCCCGTCGTAAAGTGATTTCTGTCTGCGCGGTACGCACCGGTGCTGGTAAGAGCCAGACCACCCGTAAAATCTGTGATATCTTGCACAAAAAAGGCATCAGCTTCTCAGTAATCCGGCATCCAATGCCTTACGGCAATTTGCGGAAACAGATAGTCCAGAAATTTTCTAAATTGTCTGATATGGACCGGCATAACTGCACCATTGAAGAACGGGAAGAATATGAACCCCATATCAAAAGAGGTAATACGGTTTTCGCCGGGGTCGATTACGGAAAGATTTTGAAACAGGCGGAAAAGATTTCCAAAGTGATTATCTGGGACGGTGGTAATAATGATCTGCCTTTTTATAAACCCGACCTTCATATTGTAGTCGTGGATCCATTCAGGGTCGGTGACGAAATAAACTATCATCCCGGTGAAGCGAATCTGCGAAGCGCTGATGTCGTCGTGATAAACAAGGTCGATTCCGCCCCCCGAAAGAATATAAAATTACTAAAAGAAAATATAAAGAAAGTAAACAAACGAGCGGTGATTATAGAAGCGGCATCACCAACATCAGTGGATAAACCGGAGTTGATAAGGAATAAAAAAGTGATTGTCATTGAAGATGGTCCCACCCTCACCCACGGTGGTATGTCTTTCGGCGCCGGTATTGTCGCGGCGAAAAGATTAAAGGCGAAAAAAATTATCGATCCCAGACCTTATGTCATCGGTTCAATCAAAGGGGCATATAAAAAGTATCCCAATATAGGTAATTTGCTCCCGGCATTGGGCTACGGCGAAAAACAGATCAAAGAACTGGAAAGAAGCATCAACAAAATTCCTGCCGACTCGATAATCATCGCGACACCGGTTGATTTAAGAAAATTTATGAAGTTGAACAAACCTGCGGCAAAGGTTGATTATGAATTGCAGGTGAAATCAGGGCCTAAACTGGAATCCTTGATAAAAAAGCATCTGAAAATCTAAAAGAACATCTCCAGATGCTGACAAACATAGAAGTTGTGTATAAAGAAAATTCTTCGAGGAAAGGAGTGAAAAGATGGCAAAAAGGTTAGTCTATAATTTTGGCGGCAAAAAAGCCCAGGGTTCGGCGAAGATGAAAAACATCCTCGGTGGTAAAGGTGCAAATCTTGCCGAGATGACGAACCTCGGTGTTCCGGTACCTCCAGGATTCACAATCTCATCAGAACTCTGCATCGAGTATTTAAAAAGGAAAAAATATCCACAGTTTTTACGTCAGGATGTTGAAAAAGGTATCAAGAGAGTCGAAAAACTCACCGGAAAAATATTCGGAGACAAGAAAAATCCTCTTTTATTTTCGGTGCGTTCCGGTGCCCGGACATCCATGCCCGGTATGATGGACACAATTCTTAATCTGGGACTCAATGATTCAACAATAAACGGCTTGATTGAAAACACCGGAGATAAAAGATTCGCTTATGACTGCTACCGGAGATTTATCCAGATGTACTCTGATATCGTACTGCAGATCCCGCGTGAGAAATTCGAGGCATTGATCGACGCCCTGAAAAAGAGTAAAGGTTACAAATCTGATCTTGATCTCAGTGGTGACGACTGGTATGAAATTGTAAAAAAATTCAAAAAACTCGTTCTCAAAGAGACAAAGAAAGCCTTTCCCGGTGACCCCCGTGAACAACTATGGGGTGCAATAGGTGCGGTCTTCAATTCATGGAACAATCCCCGGGCAAAAGAATACCGCAGAATTTATAAAATCCCTGATGATTGGGGTACAGCCGTTAATGTTCAATCAATGGTCTTCGGTAATATGGGAGAAAATTCAGCAACCGGCGTGGTGTTCACACGCAACCCGGCTACAGGAGAAAATAAAATCTACGGTGAATTTCTCCAGAATGCTCAGGGTGAAGACGTCGTTGCGGGAATAAGAACCCCCAGAAAGATAAGCGAACTCAAAAAACTCATTCCCTCAGCCTATAACAAGCTGGTTAATATCCTCAATAAACTGGAAAAACATTACCGTGACCTCCAGGATGTGGAATTCACCGTAGAAAAAGGGAAACTCTGGATTCTGCAGACACGCGCCGGTAAGAGAACGGCTCTTGCCAATATCAAGATCGCCGTGGATATGGCTCTTCAAAAGTTGATAAAAAGAGAAGAGGCTGTCATGCGTGTAACACCGGCGGAACTGGACCAGGTGCTCCATCCAATGATCGATCCGACGACAAAATACAAAACCCTGACAAAAGGTCTACCTGCATCACCTGGTGCGGCTGTGGGACAGGTCGTCTTTGACTCCGAAGAAGCCGTCGAGCTCGCAAAGGACGGAAAAGATGTGATCCTCGTACGGCTTGAAACATCAGCCGATGACATCCACGGTATGGAAGCAGCAAAAGGATTCCTTACGGCACGCGGCGGAATGACCTCCCATGCTGCAGTCGTGGCGCGGGGGATGGGAAAACCCTGTATTGTCGGATGCGGTGAGATCAAAATTAATACAAAAACAAAAACATTCAGTGTCGGTGACACCGTGGTAAAATGGGGTGATATCATCAGTATCGACGGAACTGAAGGCCGTGTAATTCTGGGTAAGGCGAAACTGATTGAACCGGAAATGACAAAAGAGGTAACCCGTCTCTTAAAATGGGCGGATTCTTTCAGACGTCTCGGTGTCAGAACCAATGCGGATCGACCGAAAGATTCCAAGATCGCACGTGACTACGGAGCCGAAGGTATCGGCTTATGCAGAACTGAACATATGTTCTTCAAACCCGAACGGGTTGCTGCAATGCGTGAGATGATTGTCGCGCGGGACGAAGCAGGCAGACGAAAGGCACTTGCCAAGTTGCTTCCGATGCAGCGCGAGGACTTCATTGGAATCTTTAAGGTTATGGACGGCCTTCCGGTCATAATCAGAACCCTGGATCCTCCCCTCCATGAATTTCTGCCCAAAGACGACGAGGCGATTAAAGAACTCGCACGGGATATGAAAGTCTCGTTCAATGAGCTCAAACAGATTGTTATATCTCTCCATGAAGCCAATCCCATGCTCGGCCATCGTGGTTGCAGACTCGGCATCACCTATCCTGAAATAACCGAAATGCAGGCGCGGGCGATATTCGAAGCGGCTTGTGAAGTTACTAAACAGGGAATCAAGGCGATCCCAGAAGTGATGATTCCCGTTGTGATGGAAGCTAAAGAACTGGCTCACCAACGGGCAATCGTTGAAAAAATCGCCAAGGAAACAATCAAAAAATACAAAGTACGGCTGAAATATATGATCGGAACAATGATCGAAATTCCACGTGCCGCGCTCACCGCCGACGAAGTAGCCAAAGTCGCCGACTTTTTCTCTTACGGCACCAATGATATGACACAGACAACCCTCGGATTCTCCCGTGACGATGTCGCGAAATTCGTTCCCCAATATATCGAGATGGGACTTTTAAAAGATGATCCATTCAAGACGATCGATATCAACGGCGTCGGCAAAATACTGGAAATCGGCATAAAACTCGGCAGAAAAACAAATCCCAGATTGGAAATCGGAATATGCGGAGAACACGGTGGCGATCCGAAATCCATCTATTTCTGTCATAAGGTGGGTATGGACTATGTCTCCTGCTCGCCCTATCGGGTGCCGATCGCGCGTCTGGCTGCGGCTCACGCCGCATTGGAAGAAAAATACAAGAAAAAGAAATAGACTGAAGTTATAAAAAGGCTGAAAGTTATTTCTACTTCTGTTGAGCGAGCTTTTGCTTCAGCTCTTGAAGCACCTTGATTGCTTCATCGATTTTGTCTTCGTCAATCAGCTTATTCGCCTTCGATTTATATTCGACCTTCAGGCTCGCATTGGGTGAAGACCCTAAACTTTCCAGGGAAAATTCGTGCATCCCTTCGGCGCGGAATTCATGAACCGGTTTCGGAGGTTCTTCCACAATCGGCTGCATACCGATATCTTCAGGCATTGCAATCTTTTCGACACCGGTCGGATTTAGTTCCCTTACTTCAATATCATCGGGCTTTGCAGCGCCAGTCTCTTTAGCTTCTTCTTGCGGGCTCTTCTTTTTCACCAGAGAATCTAATATTGATTCACTCTTTTTGCCTTTCTTCAATTTGTCAATTATTCCCATTTTCTATCACTCCTCAACCGCCGATCTTCCCCTCTTTATAAAGCTTTACGGCTTCACGCGCTTCATGATTCGACGGGTCGATCTCAAGCGCCTTTTCGTACGCCTTTATCGCATCGTCGTATTTCTCCAGTTCAATCAACGCCTTTCCGAGATTCACATAGGCGAGTGCATAGTTGACATTCTTCTTCACGGCCTCTTCAAATGCGACAACCGCATCGTCCAGTTTCTTCATCTTTAAATAGAGCAGTCCAAGATTATTATGGATCTCAGCCAGATTCGGCTCCAATTTCAACGCCTCTTTATAGATCTTCTTCGATTCGCTGAATTGTCCCAACTCGGCGAGAAGCAAACCTTTCAAGTTAAGATACTCAGCCGACTTTTCGATCTCAAGCGCCTTATTGATTTCATTGATAGCAATCTCATAATTGCCGCGGTAATAATAGAGTGTCGCCCGATCAAAATGGTCCAGCGCTTCTTTCTTTTTCCTCAACGCCTGTTCCTCTTTATAACGGGCCTCTTCTTTCTCAAAATAACCTTTAATGTGCTCAAGAATCGTCTTTGTATAATCAGATAGTTTTTCCTGACGGCTAAACGAATCTTTAAATTCTTCCTCCACTTCTTTGGTCATCTCTTTAATACGTTTGTTGAGTTCATCGAATTTGCCGGCTAAATTAGCGATATCACTGAACGTCTTTTCGTACTGTTTCTCAAGTGCTCCGATCTCCTGTTTCATCTCCTTAACCAGTTCTTTCACTGAATCGTGCATTCCTTCACCGACCGCAGCGACCCCTTTACGCATACCTTCTGCAAGTCCAGCGATCTTACCGAGCGACTCAATATAGTTGTTGTTCAAATTCTTCATCATCTCACTCATCGAACCGAGACTCTCTGCAGACTGTTTGAATAATTCCTGTAACTGAATGACCGTCCCCTGAACATTGTTAAGTGAAGCAATCTGATCCGTCTTTAAAGAACCTATCTCCGTCTTTACACCGTCGATATAAGCTCCTATCTCTCCTTTCAAACCTTCCAGAATATTCGTGGTGTTCGACTTCAATTCACTGATTTCGGATTTTATTCCTTCTCCGACCGTGCTGAAATTATTGACCACTCCCTGAAGACTCTGTTCCTGGACCCGCGCCGATTCTTTAAAAACTGTTCCTAATTCATCAAGTTTCACCGAAATACCGTCTTTCAAACCATTAATATCGGCCTTGATACCTTCACCGATGGTGTTGAATTCTCCGGCGATAGTGCGCATATTCTCCCCGCTCGATTTCAACTCTTCCGAGAAAACTCTGCCGAGCTCATCGAATTTTGATGATAGACCGTTGAGTGCATTCAAACTTTCGTTCTTTAAACCGGCGACCTCGGTCTTCATAAATTCAGTCATACTCTCGATCCCGGGCTTCATCGTATCGGCGAGAGAAGCCGTCAGGGCGTCGAACTTCGAAGAAATTTCATTCAATACGGTTATTGAATCATTCTTCAACCCGGCGATCTCCGTCCTCATCAGCTCGGTCATGCCTTCGATTCCGGGCTTCATTATATCAGCCAGTGTGGTGCTAAGGGCATCGAACTTGGCGGAAATTCCATTCAACGCATTAAGTAAGTCCATCTTTAAACCAGCGACCTCGGTCTTCATAAATTCAGTCATACTCTCGATCCCGGGCTTCATCGTATCGGCGAAGGCGGTATTCAAAGTATCAAACTTTTCAGAAAGCGCCTTAATAGCATTTACATTCTCATTCTTCAAGCCGCTGACTTCTGTCCTCACAACTTCCTGGACACCTTCGAGTTTGGTAACCAGGGTATCGAGTTGATTGAGTTTTGTCAGAAGCTCCTGATTTGCAGAAACGACTTTCTCAATCGCTCCATTTACCGTTTCCATACTTACCTGATTTGTGGTAATCAATTTTTCCAGATCTTCTTTCAGAACATCCAATTTTGAAGCCGTATTCTCGTTCACCTTCTCGTTCTTATCACTGTATTCCGACAACTTATCAAGAAGTGCCCCGTTAAAGCCCTTGATCTCCTCGGAAAATCCGCTGTAGATGTTTCTGATTTCTTCTATTGTCTGCTGCATCGATTGGATAGCAGAACGAACATTGTCACCCTGGACAGCCAATGATCCTTTCAATGCATTTATATTGTCAGAGAGAACTGTGTTGTTTGAACTCAATGACTCGGTCACTGCATTCTGGAAAGCCGCGACAGAATCACTCAGTTCTGCAAAATTCGATTTCAAGCCTTCAAATTTGTTATTAATCGTCTCAACCAATCGATCAAACCCCAACACCATAACCTCGTTCTGTTTCTTGAGAATATCAAAACGGCCGAGTAACGCCTCCTGTAATGTCTGAACGGTCGTTGAAAGAACAACCCCGAGAGATTCTGAGCGCTGTGCCATCTCTTCTCTGATACCCTTAATGCCGTTTTTAACGTCATCTATCAAAACACCCATTTTCATATTAGAAGACAATAATGAGCACAGTTTCGTGGCACCGTCAAAGATCATACATTCGTTTTTGATGCACTCCTGAAGTTCAATCTCTTCCCCGACCTTCTTTCCTTGCTTATCAAGTATATCTTTCCTTGTTATCAGGAACGGGCACTTCATCAACTCCTCCCTTCTATAAAATATCTTCCTTTTGCTAATCTTCTATCCTGGGCAAGTCTTTCATAACTTGCTATCCTCTGTTCCATATCTTCAACACCTGCCTGTCGCAGGACCAATGCAGCAGCTTCATAAGAACCCATTGCTTCATATATATCCGCATAAACAGGTGCTGTCTCTTCATCAACAGGTAAATTTTTCATAATGGCGAGGGCGTCGATGGGTCTGTTCTGTTTGACATACAGCTTCGCCTTCATAATGGTATGGTGCTTTATTGCAAATTTGGTCTTCGGTGTGAACTGTAACTCTTTCTTCGCCTTCGCCGTCTGATTCATCAATAAATAAATCCGGGCCCTCTCCAACCTTTCTTCATCGTCCGCGCCCTTGATCGTACTCAGTTTCTCTTCAAAATACTGCTGACGTGTCTTCTTGATCAATCGATAGATGGCTTTCTTGTCTTTGGTTCGGTCGAGAAGTTCCGTGTATAGTTTTATCGCCTTTTCAGGTTCACCCATCGCATAATAGGTCTGGCCCTCTTTCAGTATTATCTCTTCGTTGTCAACCGTTAATTCCGCAGCATGTTTAATCGCTTCAATCGCCCTTTCATATTCTTTCTGGAAAACAAATATCTTGTGGGCGAGCAGATAGGCTTCAGCTATCGACGCATCTTTCTTCAAAATCTCCTTGATTTGATAAATTATGGCATTCCCGAATGATGTGTCAATTGCAAATAATTCTTCAAATAAAGTAATCGCCTTATTTATTTCTCCTGTATCTTTATATAAAGCACCAAGATATAAAAGAATCTCGACTCTCCCTTTGGAAACTTTATTCAGCATTTCAATCACTTTTGTTATTTCAACCGGTGCTATCTCCAACAATTTTCTGCACACCTCGATCGCCTTCTTGTCATTCTTCTCGCTGAGGAAAAGATGGGAGAGGAAATAATATGATGGAATATGTTTCGGGTTTTTCTTGAGAACATCGGATACGAATTTCTTCGCCCAATCACGTTCTTTGCTATCCGCCCTGAAAATCTCGTTCACCAGATCCAGGGAATCCTCTAAATTATTATACTGAAAGTATAGTTCTGCCAGCGCCTTCCGGGACTCAATATCACCGGGATTTTCAGCACAGATCTTTTTCATCTCGGAAATAGCAGGTTCGCGATAGGCTCTATCCGCGGCTTGAGCCCTCATATAATATTTGACCGCCGAACTCTTCAAGTTGGCTAAATGATATGCTTTCGCCAGGGAAAATTCAAGGAGAGGAGAACTTGCGGACTTGATCAGCCGTTCGTATTGAGGAATAATCCTCTTCACCAGACTTGTATCCAGCTCGCAAGCCTGAAGTAAATGTTTGATGGCGTCATCATATTTTTTAAGAACAAGTTCCACACTTCCCATAGCGAATATAATGAGTGGATTCGCCATCGCCTTTGAGGAGAGGGTCTTCAATTCATCATAAACATATTCGGCACGAGCGGGCAGGATCCTCACGGTCAAAAGGTATTCCTCCACTGCTTCGTCTATGCGATGGGCTCTGCTTAACGCCCTGCCGCGCGCAAAATGTGCTGGGACATTACTCTTGTCGATATTAAGAATTTTATCCAGATATTCTATCACCTCAGCAGAACAATCCTCCTCGCCGTCCAGAGAGAGCATCAATGGTCTGACCGCATCACTCAAATTTCCCTTTTCAACAAGCGCCTTTCCCAGCATAAGGTTAAAGTATTGTGAATTCCTCCCGAAAACCTCAATCGCTCTTTTTGATTCCTCGATAACACGGTCCCACAGTTTTCGGTTAAAAAAGGTCTCCACCAGGAGCACACGCACTTCTTTATCCTTGGGAAAAGCCTTCAATGCATCATAAAATTCATCAACGATTTCAAAAAACGCCTTGGGATCGACCATCTGCGCAGTCTTGAAGAAACGCGTGGCGATCTCCACCTCTCCTTCTTTCATAAATATTCTTGCCGCGGCGAGTAACAGGGGAACGGCTTTAGGCCTTGCCTGGATTACTTCGATCAACGCCTTCTTCGCAGTACTCTTGTTCTCCTCATCTTCGAACAACCTCTCAAAAATCTTCACAGCCTTGTCATACTCACCGCTGAAGGCATAAGCACGTGCTATCGCCAGGTCAGCGACAAAACTATCCTCTTCCCGATACTTTTCATAACGGGGCAAAATTCTGTCGGCTAATTGGGGTTGCTTGTTTATGAGTACGTCAAACGTCGATAGAAAATCGCTTAATTTTTCAGGGTGATCTTCGAGATATTTTTCTATAAGGTTGAACGCCTCTTCTTCTCTACCGAGAGCGACCAGGCTCTTCGCCTTTAAATTCAAATACTGTGCATCATCCGGCTGTTCTTCACAAATCTTTTCGGTCGCCTGAAAAACATAATCGAACTCACCGCTTTCCATCAAATTTTCGAAAATAAGCCGCGCGTTCTCGTGATTCCCTTTGTGGGCATAGCACAGGCCGAGAAGATAAAGGGCTTTTTTATTATCAATATTTTTCTCAAGAATCGCGTTCAGATGTATGATATACTCATCCAGTAATCCTGAATCGATCTCATATGCCTTTTCCACGACCTCAACAGCGGCATCCACGTCATTCTTCTTGAGATAAGCAGTAACAAGGGCTTCAATAACCTGAGGATTGGTCGGTTCTTTTTCAAATGCCTCTTTATATTTCTTGATCACTTCGTCATATTGCGTCGGGTCCACTTCAAGAATCTTGGTGAACTCATCAATCGCCAGGGAGATTCTGTTTGCCTTGATATACGTTTCTCCCAATGCATAAAGAATCTTCAAATTTTCGGGATTAATTCTTTCAAGTTCCCGCAGTCCTTTTATGACATCATCGATCTTTTTTATATCTTTCTTTAAAAGGCTCAATAAAAGTTCAATCGACGCATCAAGGTCGCCTTTTTTAATATACAACTCAGTTAAAAACTGGGTGAAGCTGTTTTCCAGATCTTTCGGTGGTTTTGCCGAACTGATCAATGCAATAAGGGAATCAATACTTTCAGGAAATTGATCGGCTGTCCGTTGCGCCATCGTCAAAGCACCCTGAAAATCATGGTTTACCATTTGAATCCGCATCAATAAAAGGGAAGCATGCCAATCCGTGTAACGCTCTCGTGATATTATGCGTGCCCACTTCAAAAGATGAGGGGCGAATGTTTCAATCTCAATCACCGATTCAATGGACTCAATCGCTTTTTCACTCTCATTGGCGAAAAATCTCAAAGTGGAAAGAATGATCAGTTTCTCAAAATCCTTCTTTGAAATCACATTTTTACCATCGATGTTCTGTTTCAACTTATCATATCGTGTGATCAACAGGGTGATCTCGCGCTCACTCAACTGTCTCAACACCTTACTGTTCTCATCATACTGATGTTGTTCAATATATAGCTGTAAAAGAAAATCAGCCAGATCAATGGAGGCATGACGATAGTATAATTCCGATCCTAAGGCGATGATTTCATCCACCCTTTCAGGAACGATCGATTTCAGTTGACGGAGGATCTCAACAGTCCTTCCCCTTTCTTCGATTTCGAAATACAACCTGGCGAGAGTCAGATAAAGATCAAATGATTCTTCGTCTTCAGTAAGATTTCCCTCGAGTACCTTTATTGCGGAATTTATCTTATCCTCTTTAATATACTCGTTTGCCTTTTGTAACGCCTTCCGTGGATCCTTTGTGCCGAATATATCAAACATCTTTTACCTCATATCATCCCTTTGATTTCTAAACTCCATTTCTTCACCTCAACAACTTACTGAGTTTTAAGTCTGTTTGTAAATGGCAAGACTCTTTCTATCTATTCTCCATCAGCGTAACCCTATATCACCGCTCAAAATGTCTTTGCAATGGAGAATATGCTCTTCAGTTGTTCATCGGTCTTACGCAACCGGGCTGAAAGTGTTTTCGTAAACACCCATAAAAGTTTATAGGCGATACCTGTATCCTGTGCCAGGAGTTTGCGGAAATTCTCTTTTTCGATCAAAAGAAGAATCGTATCATCATTGGCAATAGCGGATGCTGAACGCGGAGCGTCGTCGATGAGCGCCATCTCCCCGAAATACTCACCTTCTCGAAGAATCGTCAGTGCCTCCTCGCCAACGCCCGGGACTATCGTTGAAATCCGAACGCTTCCCGAAACAATGAGATAAAATGCGTCACCGGTATCGCCTTCTTTAAATATAATTTCATCTTTTTTCACCCGTTTTTCTTTGGAGATAGAGATAAGAATATCCATTTCACTCGGAGTGAGTTCCCGGAAGAGATAAACCTGACTCAGTACTTCCTTCTGCTTCACCTTGCCTCCATCGCCAGCCTACATCTTTCTCCTCTTTTTACCTTTAATGTCTGTCTTTCCTGGAGCAGCAGTCCGATTGAGGCCTTACGGAAAACACTGATGATCTGCACCTTTCCGACAGTCAAATCCGGCTGCTTAACGCCGCCTACTTTTTTCTCTTGATAAATTTCAAAGACGTCTCCGACTGCAATTCCGGCTTCTTCTCCCTGATCCACATATACAAACACGTGGGGGGATGTTATCATATTTGGATCCTTGACTTCCACAATATAGCCCTCAATCTCTTTATCTGTTTCAATCAATTCAACATTTTCCGGTGCAAGAATCGGTTCGTAAGGTGTTACAAAATCTCCTTTTCTGATGATATCATATGAAGCCACAACTTTGCAGCGGCATCCTTCTTCACCCACTGCTTCAATTTCAGCCTTTCCCAGAATAATAATCTCTTTTCCCAATCCTTCACCGGTCGCCGGGTCTTTTAAATTCTTACCCGGCCGATATATCGTCAGAACATCCCCGACCTGCACATCTTCCACTCGATTAATATAAACCTTTTTAAAGGTCGTAATGTTTTTATCTCCGATCGGTTCTGTTCCAACGATCTTCCCCCAGTAAGGAATATCCTCTTCCACAATGAAACCCGCCCGATGAATTATCTCCTCGGTGAAAACCCTCTCCTCGGGAACCACTGCAGAAACCATCTCTGCAGCCGGTTTCTTCGGTTGTGGTATCACCGCAGGCATCTCTTCATATCCGTATTCATATTCCGGTTTAGGCTGCACTGTTATCCCTTCCTCAGGAGAAGGAGGAATAACAAGCTGCTGTTCCGGATATATCCAATGGGGATCCTCAATCTTGGTTAAATTCGCACGCCAGATATATGGCCAAAGAAAAGGATCCTGATAATACCAACCGGCGATATCCCAGAGTGTATCACCTATTTTCACTTCATGGGTTGTCTCCTGAGCAAATACCGAGACAAAAACCATGAATATCAACAACTTTTTCATATATGCCTCCTTTACGAAAGTAAACCCGGGTTTACTTTAAAAATCCAAAAAAATGGTCCTGTTCTGTCAATCATATCGCCACCTCCCCAGCAGATTCCTGACGCTTATAAATCGGTCATTATATTTAAAAACGCGCGCCACCCTCGGGCCGATTCCTGATGTAATCTCGTAGACAATCGTGCCCACCTTACGGGCGCATTCTTCCGCTGTGATCTCTTCTTCACCGTCTCTTCCGATCAACGTCACGATATCTCCAATCTTAACCCCTCTGATGTTACTTACGTCAACCATTATAAGGTCCATACATATTGTTCCGACGATGGGAGCACGTCTCCCTCTTATCAACACTTCACCGATGTTTGAAAGCGCCCGGGGATAGCCATCACCATATCCTACACTGATTGTAGCAATCCTGCTCCTTTTTCGGGTGAAGAAGGTGTGGCCGTAGCTGACCGGAGTATCCGCTTTTACGGTTCTCAAATTAACCACTCTCGTCTTCAACGCCATAACAGGCTTAAGGGCTTTTGAGTAACATAAAGATGGAGATGCAGTCAATCCGTATAGAGCGATTCCCGGTCTCACAAGCTTAAAATGGGCATCAGGATGTTTAAAAATCCCGGAGGAATTGGCAAGATGAACAAAACACGGACTGATCTTCTCATTCCGTAAATTCTTTATCAATGAGCTCAATTCTTTAATCTGTTTTTTGGTAAAGGAACCGTCTGTATCGGCTAACGGAAAATGGGAAAACAATCCTTCGATCGTTACATAAGGAGAATTCCTGATCTTCCTGACCGCAGATATCGCTTTATCATAAGGAAGACCGGTTCTTGTCATCCCGGTGTCCACCTCAATATGAACCGACAAGTTTTTTCTCAGTTTTTTTAGTCTTTTAACCAGAACACTAAAAAAACCGAGTTCTGATATAGTAGGAATAAGATTAAATTCTATCACCGTATCGATCTGCTGATAGAGTATCGGGCTCAAGACAAGAATTTTCGACAGGATTCCCGCCTGCCGCAGCTCAACTCCCTCTTCGACACTCGCCACGCCGAAGAAATCAAGGCCTTCCGACTCAAGGGTGCGTGCAACCTCTACCGCTCCGTGACCGTATGCGTCGGCTTTTATCGCAGCCATAATCTTCGCTTTTTTCACCCGCCGTTTTATTATTTTATAATTATTAACCAGAGAATCCAACGATATCTCTGCCCATACCCTTCCTTCTGTGACATTCATTAAAATAAATATATACATAATTCTAAAAAAATCAAGAGGAAAATTTAAAGAGTCGTCGAAATCTATAGAAAATTATGTATTTGCTTGATTCAAATTATATCTTCTTTTCAAAAGAAAACGAAAATGATTTACTTCTCGATGACGGCTTCCCGATCAGGCCCTACAGAAATGTATCTGACCTTCAAACCTGTGTAGTGTTCAATCAAATGAATATACTCCTTCGCAGCGGGAGGCAGCTTATCAAAATCCCTGATATCACTGATATCCTCTTTGAATCCGGAAATCTCTTCATAAACAGGAGTCAATTCATCAGCGAGGAACGGATCGAATTCAGAAGCGTTTGTATATCCCACTGCGATTTTTATCTTATCAAAATTCGAGAGGATGTCGAATTTTGTAAGGACGATCTCTTTAACGCCGCTCAGACGCGCTGCATATTTAACCACTGAAGCATCAAAGGGTCCGCATCGCCTTGGTCTGCCCGTCGTCGCTCCGTATTCCTGCCCTGTATTACGAAGCTGCTCTCCAATCTCTTCATTACTTTCCGTGGGGAAAGGGCCGAAACCCACCCTCGTGGTATATGCCTTCACCACTCCGAGAACATCCTCGACATGGAACGGCGCAACCCCGCATCCTAAAGCGGCGCCGCCGCATATCGTATGGGATGACGTAACATAAGGATAAGTCCCGTAGGTGATGTCAAGCAACGCCCCTTGTGCCCCTTCAAAAATAATATTTTTATCACCATCCACACAATCATTCAAGTATCTGGTATCATCAACCACCATCGGTTTTAGCCGTTCGGCATACTCTAAATACCGTTCGTATATTTCACTATCGGAGAGCGGCTCGGCGTGGTAGATCTCCATCAAGATTAAATTCTTTCTTGAAATATTCACCCGTAATCTTTCTTTGAATAATTCCGGATTATAAAGATCACCGACTCTGATACCCACCCGTCCATATTTATCTTCATAGGTGACTCCGATACCTTTCTTTGTGGTACCAATCCCCTGTTTCGATTCTTCTCTGATTCTGTCAATCAAGATGTGATAGGGCATCACCAGATTACAGAACTTTGAAACCCGTATCCGCTTTTCGATCTCTGCATCATATTTCTTCAATTCATTCAGTTCATTGAAGAAGACCGCGGGGTCAAAAACACAACCGGCTCCGATGACGCCGACGACGTTTTTATTAAGTACGCCACATGGAATTTGATGAAATATCACCTGTTTACCTTTGACACGCACTGTATGGCCTGCATTGGCTCCTCCCTGAAATCTGACATCAACGTCAAAATTACGGGCTAAATAGTCGACCATCTTGCCTTTACCCTCATCTCCCCATTGAAGTCCTACGACCGCAAGTTTCATAACTTTTAATTTTACATAAAAGGGCACGAAAGTCAATAAAGAAAAGCAGAGGGACAGCAAATTCTCTGCTTCCCCGTCTCTCCCATTCCTCCTGTCATTCTGAACGAAGCGAAGAATCTCCCTTCTCCCGTCTCCGTTTCTCCCGTTCCCCGTTTCACCCATTCTTCGTTTCCCTGAAAGCTTGACATTACTCAATTTTAGAGTAGTATAATTATCAAACAGGAGGTCAATGTGTCTAAACTATCAGAGAAGATAAAAAATTTAGTTGCACGCATCGAAAAAAATAATCTGTGGCGTCAGACCGAGTGTATAAATCTTATTCCCTCGGAAACCACACCAAGTCATCTGGTAAAATTATGTGAGATCTCTGATCCTGCGGGAAGATACGCTGAGCACCGAACAATGAAAGGCAAAGAAATATACTTTTATCAGGGTATAGGTTTCATCTCCGAGGTTGAAGAAGAATTACGAAAAGAGATGGCGCAATACTTTGATTGTCCCAGAGTGGAACTGAGGCCGATCAGCGGACAGATGGCGAATGAAGTCGTCTTCAAAGCAGTCGTAAAATTCATCA
>DRIG01000068.1 GCA_011052815.1 candidate division WOR-3 bacterium
CTTCCCTCGCTTCCATATGTTGTTTTACCACTGCAGTTGTTTTCATTCCCAGAACCGTCATCTGACTTACTGTGAGAATACCGACCGCCAGAATGACTATTGCAACAAGAATCTCGACAAGGGTAAAACCTTTTGGATGTCGGGCTGGTGTAGTACTCTGTGTCTTCAATCCTCTGATTTTAATTCCGGAAAATGTTTTCATGTATCCTCCTTGGTTCATTTAATTAGATACCGGTCCATGAACCGTTTTCATAACGATAGACTTTTACGTTTCCGAGTGAATTGACATGAATCGCAAAATTATTGCTTCCGTCAGTAATATAGATCACTCCGTTTGTCGCATCACCCCGGCCGCGGAATTTCAGACTGCCTCCAGGAAAATCCCAGCCACCTATCGGCGGTGGGCCGTTTCCGCCAGGCGCCTGGGGTACACCACCTGTCGTGGCAAAACGAAGATTGCCGCCGGTCGTCTGACCGAGTTTATATCGTATCGTATCACCGAGAGGATTTCTCACTTCATACTGCCGGTCATTGGGGCTGACGATTTCAAATTCCTGACTGATCGACAGAGCCCTTTCCCGGATCTGTCTGAAATCCTGGGCGATCGCCTGGGCACCGGCGCGGATACGTGCCTTTCGCTGCATCTGGGCGAAATTCGGAACGACAAGAAGTAAGATTATTCCGATGATGATAACGACGACCATCAGTTCTATTAAAGTAAAACCAGAAGGATTATGCGGACGTTTTGTGGGTTTCAGAATTTTTCCCATAATTACCTCCATTCATCACTTATATTATAATGCAAGATTTATGCCAGAATTTCGATAAAATTCTTTTAAATTACGGAACTTTTTTTCGGAAAACAAGCCCTGTCGGAAAAAAATTACTCAAAGTGGGTAAAAATTTTCCCATTGTCGAGCATTGACATTTTGTTCTGCATCAATATAATTTCATATGGTATTACTTATCCTGACTCTTATATGTATGCCGCCCAATCCTTACGCCGATACGAAAAAGCCGATTATCCAGCCGAAATTCCCGGCCCTGATGAACAGAGGACCAGGAAGAATCGAGAACCCCACTGGTGAGAAAAAGGCATTGGTGATTCTGATCGATTTCAATGATAATCAGCATACCTGTCAGGCGGCTCAATTCGATTCACTCATTTACGGTGAATCCCAGAATTCATTAAGGGATTATTATACTGAAGTCTCTTATGGAAAATTTACAATCAGCAAGAGCAGTGTCATCACCCAGTGGCTCAGGGCGCCCCAGGATTATTCCTATTACATCGGAGACAGCTTTGGATTGTATCCGGGGAATTATCCCAATAATGTGCAGGGGATTGTCGTTGCAGCGTGCAGCCTTGCCGACCCTCAGGTGAATTTCGCTGATTTTGATAAAGACGGCGACGGTGTTGTGGATGCATTGTTTATCGTGCATGCGGGTCCTGGTGCAGAAGAGACCGGAGACCCGTCACAGGTGTGGTCACACCAGTGGCAGCTTTCCAATACGGGTACAGGCTGTCCTGGTCCGTACCATACAGACGACGGTGTGGACGTTGATTTCTATTCAATGGAACCAGAGACCCTGGTTTCGTCACCCGGCGGCAGGATCACGGTGGGGGTGTTCGCCCATGAGTTCGGCCATGTGCTTGGATTGCCTGACCTTTATGACCGTGACGGCTCCACGTATGGAATAGGTATGTTCGGTCTTATGGCGGCGGGTTCCTGGGGTCGGGCAAGCAGCAGTGACCTTCCCGGTTCTTCACCCACTCATTTCTGCGCGTGGTCAAAGTACCAACTGGGATTTGTTTCACCCGTAACAGTGGACCGCATCGGTGTTTCAAAACGGGAGAATGAGTCGGTTGCCTGTGCTGGCGCTAATGCTGTGGCATACAGACTCTTAGAAGACCCGGACGGTCCTGACTGGAACTGGTCGGGCGGAACCGGAGAGTACTTTCTTGTTGAAAACAGGTACCGCATTGGATTCGACCGCGGACTTCCGGGTGACGGATTGCTCATTTTACATATTGACGATACGCGTCTGAATAATGACAATGAAAGTCATCCTCTTGTCGGAGTGATGCAGGCAGACGGTGATGAGAGTTTTCTCCTTCCTGACAGGGGAGTCGGCGCCGATCTCTGGCAGAATTCCAGTTATGGTTTCGGTGACACGTCCAGGCCGGCGAGTTTTGACTATGACGGAAATCCCACCGGTGTCTGGGTCTATGACATAGGGCCGGCCTCTTCGAATATGAATGTCTCTTTCTGGGTGACGCCCGTGCTTCTGGGCAGGGTCTATTCTTATCCCAACCCCTTCAGGATAAATGATGAACCTTCTTGGGGCAGGAAGGTCATCATTAGCTATGTGCCTTCTGATACCGTGGAACTCGGGCAGAGTTATCCGGAGTTCAAAGTCATTATTTACAACATCGCCGGAGAACGGGTAAGGGTGCTCGATTCCGAACCCTTAGAGATCGACCGTTTTTCACGGCGCGCATTCTGGGATTTGAAGAATGAAAAAGGAGAGGATGTCGTCAGTGGAATGTATCTGTATGTGATTGAAACAGAGGGTGACAAGATAGAGCGGAACAAAGGCAGGATGACGATTATTCGGTGAAGAGCTCTTATCCGAAAAATATCAGTATAATTTCAATCGTCTTCATCTCATTAATTCTATTCCTTGCAATCGTCAATTTCTACATCAGCATCCAGTTCAGGAATGAGTTCATCATTTTTGAACACAACAGGATTACCAGGATCGCCGGTCTCTGTTCTTATTATCTCCGCACTTATGAAGGAAAAGAACTCAATTCATTACTTAGAAATTTAGGAAACAGTTTTGAATTACGGGATCTTATTATTACCGATACCCTGGGTATGGTTATTTATGACTCACGAAGACTTCCTTTGGATTTTACGACGACGAACGAGAGGGTTGATTTCACCGTGGAATTCAAAAGGCTGCCTGGTCCTGCAGAAGTGCTTCATCAGAAAGACGCTTTTCTTTATCATAATGAAGCCCCTCCTTTCTACTTCTATACCACCTTCCTTTCTCCTTATACCGCAGCCTTTGATCGATTGTTTAAATGGCATATTTTTTATATAACACTCTCACTGCTCTTTATCGGATTCTTGGGGATTTTTCTGATTCGTAATCTGTTCCTGCCCATGCGCTATGTAGCGAATCTGGCGAAAGAACTGGGCGTTGAAATGCAAAGAGAGGATTTTGTTTCCAGAACATTCAATGAGATGTTCAAGAAGATGAAGTCAAAAGAAGAAACACTGATTGAATTTTCCGCTTATATCGCCCACGAATTCAGAAATTCCATTGGAGCGATTACCGGACTGGCGCGCCTGATTGAAAAAGGTAAGCGGCCGGCGTCCGATATTATTGATGAATGCCGTACAATGGAGGAATTGATCAACAGACTTCTTGAATACTCCCGACCGCTCAAACCGGATTTCAGCCGGATTGATATGAAACAGCTGATAGACGACGCCCTTAAACGGACTTCCATTCCTGAAAGAATAGCGGTCGAAAAGGAGATAATGGTCGACATCCCGGATTTCAGGGGTGACTATGAACTTTTGCTTATGGCGGTTGCCAATCTGTTGAAGAATTGTGTTGAATCGATAACCGGCAAAGGAAGGATTGAGATCAACGCCGGTGTTGAGGATGAAGTGGTTGTGCTGTCTGTGGCTGATAACGGCGTCGGGATTGAAAAAGAGGAGCTGGATAAGATTTTTAATCCATTTTATTCCAGGAAAGAAGAAGGCATGGGATTGGGACTCGCCTATGTAAAGAAGATCGTTGAGCTCCACAGCGGCAGGATAAGTGTTAAGAGCAAAAAGGGTGAGGGCACGACATTCACCTTAGTCTTTCCCTTGAGGTAAGCGAGAGATATAAACCTTGATTTTCCATAAAAATCGGATATATTTACAATTAAGGAGAGTACATGGAGCAATTTCTAAAAAGAATTATTGACAATTTAAAGACAAAAAGAGTTGATTACGGTGACGTAAGATTTGTTGAGCAGGAGGTTGAGATAATCGTTCTTAAAAACGGTGTCATCGAGGCGATCTCGCACATTTCAGACAGCGGTTTCGGGGTCAGGGTTTTAAAAGATTCTGCCTGGGGTTTTTCTTCCTCAAATATCATTAAAAAAAGCGAGGCGGATAGAGTGACAAACGATGCCCTGAAGATCGCCCGTGCTTCGGCAACGGTTAAGTCAAAAACATTCTTTCTTTCTCCGCTGAAACCTCAGAAAGGAACATATACCACAATGCTTAAGGAAAATCCTATGGACGTCGCCCTGGATAAAAAACTCGACCTGCTGATGGCTTGCGACAGAATCATGGCTGAGGACAAAAGGATCAAGGTCAGGACCGGATTTATGAGATTCAAGAGGGTCAAGACACATTTTGCTTCGACCGAAGGAGCTCTTATAAAACAGAAGATGGTCTTTTCCGGAGGCAGTCTGAAGGTTTTTGCAATGGAAGATGGAGAGATGCAGTCGCGTTCTTATGGAAATTATAATCAGGCGGGATACGAATTCATTCAGAAATTGAAGTTTCTTGAGAATGCGGCACGGATCAGGGAAGAAGTATTGATGCTGTTGAAAGCAAAGCCGTGTCCGGACGTGAAGACGACCCTTATTCTCGACGCTGAACAGATGGTTCTGCAGACCCATGAATCCTGTGGCCATCCGACTGAACTGGATCGTGTTCTGGGGACTGAAGCGTCTTACGCCGGGACGAGTTTTTTGACGACGGACAAGCTGAATAAGTTCAAATACGGTTCAGAGGTGGTGAATATCGTCGCCGACGCCACAACCCCCGGCGGACTCGGTACATTCGGCTGGGACGATGAAGGGGTTCCCGGTCAAAAGGTTTATCTTGTGAAGAACGGGATTTTCGTCGGTTACCTGAGTTCGCGGGAGACCGCGCCGATTGTCAACAGCCGGTCGAGCGGCGCCATGCGTGCGGACGGATGGAATCGAATTCCTCTTATCAGAATGACCAATATCAACCTGGTGCCCGGTACCTGGAGCTTTGAAGATATGATCGCCGATACTGACAGCGGTATCTTTATGACGACGAACAAATCGTGGTCGATCGATGATAAACGGTTGAATTTCCAGTTCGGTTGCGAACTTGCACGAAAGATTGAGAATGGAAAGTTGACCGAGGTTTACAAGAACCCGCTCTATGCCGACATCACCCCTCGTTTCTGGAACAGTTGTGACGCCTTCGGTGATAAAAAGAGCTGGCAGCTTTTCGGCGTACCCAATTGCGGAAAGGGTGAGCCGGGACAGACCGCTTTTGTCGGACACGGCACTGTGCCCGCCCGCTTCAGAGATGTTCAGGTGGGAATCAAAAAATAGTGGAGTCCGATGACGAATACAGCAGGTTCTTGATGAAGAAGATAATGATTCTGTCGGTCGGGCTGCTGTGTAGTTGTGCTTACTTCAATACATTTTACAACGCCCAGAACTATTATCGACAGGGAATGAAGCTGGTCGTTAATGATACACTCAAGGTTGATTCCGAATTTTTCGATAAGACGATAGAAAAAGCCACTGCGGTGATTGTGAAATATCCCGACTCCCGGTATGTGGATGACGCACTCTTTATGATGGGAGCTTCTTATTATTATAAAGGTGATTATTCCCGGGCGCTTGAAAAACTGGATTTTCTATGCTTGAACTATCCCGGTTCCAAATTTTATGATGACGCCCTTTACTACAAAGGATTAGCTTATTACAAACAGCGGAAATACGGTCCCGCGATAATTGCACTTCAAGAAGCCGCCGGCTCAAAACATTACAGGATCAAGGCGATGATTGCTTTGAGCTATGTCTATTTTCAGCAGAAGGATTATGCTTCTTTAGCCGAAACAATCCAGAAGCTGTTGAAAGAGCGTCTTGACACCAAAGAAAAACGCTGGTTGCTTCAACTTATGGGTGACGCCCAATATGCCCAGAAATTGTATACTGATGCGCTTGCGACCTTTAATGAACTTCTCTCACTGGTGCGGCTTCCCGAAGAGCAGAAAAAACTGAAGTTGAAGATCGCCGAGATATATCTTCAGATGGGTGAATTTTCACGATGTAAGGATTTTCTTGAGGGAGAACATAATCCGGAGTTCAGGAGTATTCTCGGAGATCTGTATACAAAACTCGGTAATATCAAAGAGGCGAAAGAGATATATCTGGAAGTGGCGATCAGCACCCTTAATCCTGATTTCGCCGCCCAGGCGTTCTATAAACTCGCTGAACTTTATCGAAATGAAGACAGCCTTGAGACAGCGATCGCTTATTATGATTCCTCTATGAACAGGTCAGTCACCGGTACCTATGGGGTGAAGGCGAAGAAGATGGCGGATATTTTAAGAAGGCTCAACACCCTTACGTCAGAGACTGAGAAGCCCGACCGTTCACAGTTTCTTCTTGCAGAAATATATTTCGTCGATCTGGGAGAACCGGAAAAAGCAGTCGTTGAGTATGAAAAGGTATACACGGATTTTCCGGAAAGCAAATGGGCGCCGAAGGCGCTTTATGCCCATTTCTGGATTGCCCGTAATATCTTTAAAAACGACAGTCTGGCAGACCTCACTGCTTCCAGAATACTGAGCAGATATCCTGGTTCCACGTATGCCCTTAGTGTAAAGAAGGTGCTGGAAAAAAAGAATGGTGAAGAACTCGATGAATGAGGGTTCAGATATCTTTAGGGCTTGATGATCAGAAAGGTGATAATCGGCAAAAAAGAATGGTATAACAGAGAGACGTTCGGCCTGGAATTACATCTGCCGGGGATTTCTCCCCTGCCCGGCCAGTTTTTTCAGGTGCGGGTAAATGATAACCTCGATCCGTTTTTGAATCGGCCGATAAGCGTCGCTTCTTACCGCCGCGGCAAACTGCTGTTGATAATCAGGGTTGTCGGTAAGGGAACGGCTCTATTGAGCAGGAAGCGTGCAGGAGAGAATTTGACAATTCTCGGTCCTTATGGCAACGGTGTGAAGGTGAAGAATCGGGGGAAGAGTTTGATCGTTGCAGGAGGTATCGGCGTCGCCCCGCTTTATTACCTCGCCCAGCATCTTAAGAAAAAGAAGATTGATTTTACGTTTATCTAC
>DRIG01000069.1 GCA_011052815.1 candidate division WOR-3 bacterium
ACCTTTTAAATAAAGAGTATGATGATGCAATAAAAAAATTCAGCGAGGCGCTCAAGATAAATCCCCATGATCCCGAATTATACTATTACTTGGGCCTCGCATATGAAGGTTCAAACAAGATTAAAGAAGCGGTCGATATGTATGAGAAGACACTGCGTCTTGATAAGACATTTTCAAATGCGGAAATGCGTCTCAACAAGCTGACGGCTAAAATGCAGGAAGGTGCTGGACAGAAAAAAGAGAACGGAAAAGAGAAATGACCTGCCCGCGGTGCCGATGCAGAATGAAGGAAACCAGGGGAACACACCATAAAAGGAAGAAATGGATTTGTCCTAAATGCGGTAAAGTCCGCTTTTCAAAACTGCAAGGGAAACGAAAAAAGTATTGACAAATTGAAAATTTTAATTATCATTTATTAAAAATGGAAACGTACTACTCGATCATAGGGGTGTCAAGTAATGCTACGCCTGACGAGATTAAGCGGGCGTACCTTAAGCTGGCTCAAAAGTATCATCCTGATAGATTTCAGGACCCTGAAGAAAAACGAAAGGCGAATCTTAAGTTCTCAAAGATCACCGAGAGCTATCGCGTTCTCTCTGATGAAAAGTTGAGGGCGGAATATGATAAATCTCTGGGAAAAGGTAAAAAACCGACCGATGAGGCGAAAGAGACCCAGGCGAAGAATGCATTCCAGCGTGCGATAGCTTTCCTGAAACAGAACGATCCCTGGCGAGCGGTCAATCTTCTGCGCATCGCCTGTCGATATAATCCCCAGCCGATATATCTTTCTTATTTGGGGCTTGCCCTTGTCTACACAAAGCAGTACCAGAACGAGGGGTTTGAAAAGTTGAAACAGGCGACAAAACAGATGATGTTCAACCCCATTCTTTATGTTAATCTCGGTCTGGCTTATGAATATACCGGCAAGAGTTCTGAGGCGCTCCAGGCGTTCTACGAAGCACTCAACTGGGATAAAAACAACCGTGCGGCGAAAAGGGGGATCGAGCGTCTGGGCGGCGGTAAGAAGAAAGGATTCTTCGCCCGGTTATTCGGGAACAAAAAATGAAGAAAACCAATATTCTGACCCAACTTGAAGAATTATGTAAACGCCTTTCAATAGTCGTCAAATACGATAGATTTTTCGGACGGGGTGGTTACTGCCGCCTGAAGAATCAGGCGTATTTCATAATAAACAAAAGATTGTCCAATGAGGCGAAAGAACAGATATTTTTGAACGAGTTTAGGTCCTTCGATTTCACAAACACTCCATTACCCGAACCGATCAGAAAATTACTCGAAGAAAAATGACCGTCGTCATCATCCTGGTTCTTATCGGAATCTTTCTCTGGTTAGCCAATCTCCATATCATAAACCTGGCGCGTGATTGGCCTGTCATACTGATCATCGTCGGCCTCGGCAGTATCTTTCACGTCTCCAGTAAAAACAAGAAGAAAAAGATTATAGAAGCACTGGAAAAAGGGAAAATTACTGTAGAAGAAGCGGAAGAACGTCTGAAAAAAACAGGTTGAGCAGTAAAATTATCGCTCGTCTCTGATTTCTCCGACCAATTCTTCAATAAGGTCTTCCAAGGTGACGATGCCGACTGTACGATTTTTACTGTCACGCACTACGGCCAGATGTTCACCTTTCTGTTTCATCGTTAAAAAGATCGACATACAGCGATCGTTTATGCCAACGAAGAATGGTTTGCGCAAACTTATTTTATTTGTATAGAAATAATCTTTTATATTGAATACACCGATGATGTTATTCCTCTTTCCTTGATAGACCGGGATGCGGGTGTAAATTCTTCGTTGACTCTTTGACAGCGCATCCAGTTCAGCCCCCTTTTCACAAAGAAACACCGCTTCCAGAGGAATCATCACTTCGGACACGATTCTTTTGGAAAAATTGAAGAATCGCGCCGCGAATCGGCTTGCCTTCTCTTCATATTCGCTCATCGCATAGATTATGTCGAGTCGGTATATCGACTCATCGGTTCTTTCCCCGCTTTTCAAAACGCGGGCTAATCCTTTTGCAACCACCGCGAAAACGTATACAATGGGATATAATGCAATCTCGATATAATAAATGAATCCGCTTAATACCGTCATCGTCTTTATGGGATTTGAGAGGGCGATCGATTTCGGAATGAATAATCCGAAGGTCAAAGAAAAGACGGAAAGAAGTATTGTAGAAACAATAGCACCGTTTTTGCCGATATACCCAATGAAGAAATTAGCGAAAAGCGATGATGCGATGACGATTATGAAGTTTTCGCATATCAGTATGGTCGAGAAAAATTGCTCAGGCCGGGCGAGGAATTTACTGACACGAAGCGCCCACTTTTTCTTTTCCCGCTCCGCCCTCGCCAATTTCGTATTCTCCAGACTGATGATACCGGTCTCGCTTGCAGCGAAAATTCCCTGAATCAGTATGAGCAATAAAGGTATAATCAAAAACAACATACCTATAATTTCCTTATTATCACCTTATCGATACTCCTGTCCCTGATCTCCGCCACCGTAATTTCCAGGCCGGCGGTCTTTATCTTCTCTTTTTCCCTCGGAATCTTACCCAAATAATTGAATATGAAACCTGATAATCTTTCTCCCTCTTCATCAAACGGTTCAATTTCGAGGATGCGCGACAACTCACCGATGCTGATATCTCCTTCAAAGATATAGGTGTTCTTGTTGATTTTTTGATACGGGATGTCGCTCAATTGGTCGCGTTCATCGTATTCATCAATGATTTCGCCGTACAGGGATTCCAGAATATCTTCAAGGGTTATGATCCCGCTGAAATTACCGAACTCATCAACGACCACACTTATATGGATTCCTTTTCTTCTGAACTCTCCCAGTAGACTGTGAACATACTTTGTTTCCGGAACGATATACGGTTCCCTAATCAGTCCCTTCAATGAAACAGACTTCTCACAACGGGAATTCTTCATCTGACTTATAAACAGGTCTTTTGCATAGAGAATTCCTGCGACGTTTCCCTTGCGGTCGAATACACATATACGGGAATGCTTCTCTGTGGAGATGACTTCTTTCGCCTTTTCAATACTTGCATCCAGATCGATCCCAACGACCTTCTGGCGGGGGGTCATGATTTCGTTGACCTTCACTTTACCGAATTTAAGGATTTGATAACCGAATTTTTCTTCACCTTCATCAAGGATATTGAATTTTTTCGCTTCACTCAACATTATCTTTATCTCTTTATCCGAAATGATGTCGTAATCACTCTTTGAATCATAACTTACAACACGTCTGGCGAAGATCTCCATGATTTTTGAGACGGGGCTGAAAATATTCGTAATTGTAAGGATTATCCCGGAAAACTTCAGAGAAAGTGCCTCGGCGTTGGCGATTGCTACTGTTTTAGGAGTGATCTCACCGACGAGCAAGAGCAGTGACGTCATGATTATGAACTCGAGTATGAACGAGATAGTGGAGTTGAAGCTGTGGATACGAATCAACTGGATGATAAAGAGTGTGGCTACTGACGAGGCGCCGATATTGACAAGAAGATTAGCCAGCAGAATGGCGGCGAGGGTCTTACCGGGATCCTTTTTGATTCTTTCAAGATTCTTCGCTCCTTTTTTTTCTTCAAAGAGTAATGCCTTAATGCGGAAGCGTGATAGTGAGAAGATAGCCGCTTCCATGCCGGAAAAGAAGGCGCTCAAAATAAGAAAGATGAATATCAGAACGGCATAGAGAATAAAATTATACATACTTCAGGTATTTTAAACACTTGTCATCCATAATTTTTTCTTCTTTCCTGTTCGTGTGGTCGTAACCGAGTATATGCAGGAGTCCGTGGATGATATAGTAGTATAACTCGGATACATCTTTTGCTTGATTAAAGGAAACATATATTTCCGAAACTTCATCCAGATTAAATGATATCACGTTAGTGGGGCGGTTTTTCTTGAAGAACAACTTATTCAGTTTCTTGAGATAATCGTCGTCGGCTATTATTATATTCAATCGTTGCAGTTTGAACTTCTCCTCTGCGATAATCTTTTTGACCAATTTGATGATCGGTCTACGGATAACCGCTGAGTCATAGGTAGATTGATTAAATAATTCTATTTTCAATTATCTCTCAATAATGAAAAATAGAAGTTATCGTCGTCATTTTTTACTTTTTTTGTTTTTTACGACCTGGTGATTTTTTTTATTCGTCTTTTCATAATCAACGCGCGGATGGAAAACACCCGTAAGGATGGAGAGAAAAGCAGTCTTTATCTGTTCAAGATCATGGCGGTTTATCGGACATTCATCCAGTTGACCGTCGTTGAATTTCCGATCGACACTCTCTTTCAATATCTTCTGGAGTTTTGTGACCGTTATGTTCTTTTCACTCCGTGCCGCCGCCTCCACCGTGTCGGCGAGCATTACAACGGCTGCTTCTTTGGTCTTGGGTTTGGGTCCGGGATAACGGAAAGTATCTTCCTCGATATTCGCGGATTGAGTCAATGCTTTCTGATAGAACACCTCGATGCTCGTGGTGCCGTGATGCTGTTCAATGATATTTATTATTTTCCGCGGAAGTTTCATCTTCTTCGCCATCTCCACTCCGTCTTTGACATGCGAGATGATAACAAGAGCACTCATCTGGGGTTTCAGATTGTCATGGGGGTTTTTCATTCCTATCTGATTTTCAATAAAATACTCCGGTTTCTTCAATTTCCCGATATCGTGGTAATAAGCACCGACACGTGCAAGAATCGGGTCGGCACCGATCGCCCTCGCACCCGCCTCTGCAAGGCTGCCTGCGACGATTGAATGGTGATAGGTTCCCGGCGCTTCCATCGCCATCTCTTTGAAGAGAGGTAGATTCAGATTACCGAGTTCCAGAAGTGTGAGGTCTGTGGTGAAATCGAATAATTTTTCAAAGAGTGGGAGTAAAAGGGCGAGAAAGAAGCTGCTGATCACACTGTTCAACACGCCCAGGCCAAGGTGTGACAGCGTTATTCCGTTCTTGAGCAGATACACGTCGGCAAAGAGGATGGCGCCGATGTTCGCCAAAGCGATGTAGATCATCGGACGATAAAGCGATAATCTTGAATTAACCATTTGCATGGAAAAAGCGGCGAACGCGCCGCTGACCGCGAGGAAAACAAAGATAGGCATTGAATTCAAAGTAACGCCGAACAACCCCGCAAATATGAACGAAAAGATCAAGGCGAAATAAAAATCAAAATAGAGTGCAAATAAAAATATAAAGAATGAAACCGGCAGAAGATAAATCATGTCGGTGAGATGGACGATTCTGCCGATAATCAGATAAGCGGCGGAAAGGAGGGTGATAAAATAGAGGCTTTTATTTTTAAAGAGTTCATATCTGGCGATTCTGCCGAAGCAGAAAAGAAGATATATGAGACTGAAAAAGAAGAGGTTGCGGAAGAAGATCGTCTTTACGATTTCCCATGGACCGATCGAGACATAAGTACTCTCCAGGGCGCTGATTATCTCCATCGATTCTCTGGTAAGTCGTTTATGTTTTTCCGCTATTATCTCCCCTTTAAGAATCTTACCTTTTGTTTTAGGGACATTCGCGAAGACCTCTTCGATCCTTTTCTTTGTCATATCTTCATTATAGAGCACATTCGGTCTTACGAGAAACGCAATAAGGCGTCGGTATTCAGGTTTCTTTCCCCTGGTCATAAGGCTTTCCACCTCAGAGACTGAATAGAGACGGTCGATGGACTCGACCATCTCTTTATCACCGCTTCTCACCGTGATTATTCTGAATTCAGGATTCTTTTCTTCTATCACACCGGTGGCATAGAAACCACCCAGATCTTTGATGATTTCATTAAAGAGTCGATTATATCTCTTTTTTTTCAAAAGGTACTTAATCACTGTACGATCGACTGCATACTCTTTTTGTATGAGATAGCTCACTGAATCCTCTCCGAGTTCCGGAATCAAAGGGCTCAGTGAATCAAGGAGTACCTTGAAACCGTTGAGTTTACCGACGATGAGTTTGAACACCGTGTTGTCGAGTTCAAATACCGGTGGAATCCGTTTTGCGATTTCTTCTTTTTCTTCAAAGAGCTCCTGATCGGTCTTGGGAATGGAGAAGTCATAAGGCGCGATTACGTCGACCGGCGCGATCTCTCCCTCCTTGAATGTATATTTCGGCGCCACGCTACGCGGCGGTGGGAATATTATATTCAGAAGTAAAACGATTCCGATTAACAGAAAATGTCTATTTTGAATCCTTAGCTTCATATGCCTTTATGATTTTCTGTACAAGATGGTGTCTGACCACATCCTTTTCATTCAAATAAATAAATTTTATGCCGGGAATGTTTTTTAAAAGATGTTGAATCTCCACGAGTCCGGAATATATATTCGAAGGAAGATCGATCTGGGTTATGTCGCCGGTCACGACCACCTTTGAACGCCAGCCCATTCGGGTCAAAAACATCTTCATCTGCATCCCGGTTGTATTCTGGGCTTCATCGAGGATAATGAACGAATCATTCAGGGTACGACCTCTCATATATGCCAGGGGAGCCACCTCGATGATCTTCATACTTAAATACTTTTTAATACGATCATAAGGAAGAAAATCATTGAGGGCATCATAGAGCGGCCTGAGATAAGGGTCGACCTTTTCTTCTATGGCACCGGGCAGAAAACCGAGCGACTCGCCGGCCTCAACAGCCGGCCGGGTCAGAATTATCCTCTCCACCTTCTTTGCGATCAATTCGGAAACGGCTTTGGCTACGCCGAGATAGGTCTTACCGGTTCCGGCAGGACCGATACTTATGACGATGTCATTACTGGCGACGGCCTTAAGATATGCAATCTGCCCTTCACTCTTCGCCTTCACCAATCTCTTGGGTGTGGTAATACAGGTGGGATCTTTTTCTTCGGCATCCTTTATTCTTTTACGTGTATCTCCCCTTCCCCTTTCAATCTCTTTCAATATCTTTTTGACCGCCTGGGTGGCTTCTTTTACATTCCTTTCATTTCCTTTTAAGTAAATGCATTCATTCCGCATCGAGACAATGATATTGAACCGCTGTTGTATCTTTTTGAGCAATTCGTCCTGGTATCCCAAGACGATTGTGGGGTCAAATCCGGATATTGGTATAGATACTTTCACATTCAAGGGAGGGGCGAAAAAACTCAGCCCCTCCCAAAAATTTTAATCATGCGGTATGACAAATTCCTGGTTCGGGTATATGAAATCAGGATCCTTTATTTTGTCTTTGTTCGCTTCGTAGATTTCAGGCCATCTTTTCGCATTGGAATAGATTGAAAGATACGAAGCGACAAGCCAGAGACAATCGCCTGGTACAACGGTATAACTGTCCAGCGTGGGGATGAGCAATACCCAGCCAGGATAAATTAGATTCGGATTTTTGATTTTGTCTTTATTCGCTTCATAGATCATCGGCCATTTTGAACCATCGTGATACACCTTTCGCATGCTTGCTATTTTGGAAAGCCAGTCACCTTCTTCAACCTTGTATCTACCGTACTGACATATCTTCCATGCCTCTTTCAATTCAGCCACCTTGTTCGACAACTCATCTCGTCGTGACTCCAGTGCGGCAACCTCTGATTTGAGACCTTCCAGTTCTGTCTCGAGCGTGCTGATCTGAGCCTCTGCCTCTGTAAGCTGCTCTTTGAGTGAAAGAAGTTCGGCTTGTGCCTGTTCTTCAGTGAGCTTTTCCTGGGCGAACATAAAAACAGGGACAAGTAAGAAAAGAACAGAACAAAGTGAAATCATCTTCTTCATCTTAACCTCCTTATTTCTTGCAACGGGTATCAATCTTTTCTTGTAATGCCTGTACTTCTGCTTCGAGTCCGCTTATCTCTTCTTCCAGTTGAGCCTTCCGTGCTTTCAACGCATCAATCTCACCCTGCAGTTCACTTATCCGGGTTTGCGCAGCTTCCAAGGCGGCTCTGGCTTCATTCAGTGCATCCAATGTTTCTTGCTTTGCCATCTTCGGACCACAGCCAATGATCACTATGGCAAGAAGAATCACCGCTACCATCTTTTTCATAATGCCACCTCCTTATGGGCTAATCTAATTTAATAAATAATCATAATCATAATTTGTTAAATGTCAATAGTGAGATGTTAAGAAATTTCAGTCAGTCCCCTTGACATTTTTCTGATTCTGACTATCATTTGCAATGCCAGTTTATGCGGTCGTTGTAGCGGCAGGCAGAGGAAAAAGATTCGGTGCGGCAAAGCAGTTCTTTTTGTTTCGGGGGTGTCCTGTTCTTATTCATACCCTCAAACACTTTAGCGCAAATAAAAATATCACCGGAATCCTGGTCGCCGTACCGAGGTCCAGAATCGATTCAACAAAAAAATTGATAAAAAAATGGGGTATTGAAAAGGTAAAGGCGGTCATTCCGGGCGGCGCACGCCGCCAGGATTCGGTCGCCAACTGCCTGAAGAAGATAAAATCTTCATCCGGAATTGTTGCGATACATGACGGTGTCCGCCCCCTTATAAGCCAGGGGTTGATAAATAAAGGGATTAAACTCTGTTCTCGATATGGTGCGGTCGTCTTCGGCCTGCCTGTGCATGAGACGATAAAAAAGGTGAAGAACAACCGGGTGATAAAGACGGTCGCCAGAACAGGCCTTTATCTTGTTCAGACACCGCAGTTCTTCAAACTGAGAGTTTTGAAGCGTGCCTTTAAAAGCGCTGATTTTTCGTATGAATATACTGATGAAGCCGCACTCCTGGAGGAATGCGGCATACCCGTTTATCTCTTTAAAGGGAAATTCGGCAATATCAAAATCACGGAGAAATCCGATTTGAAATTTTTGGAAAGGTGTTTTAAATGAAAAAAGTCATTCTTCTGGGATCAACGGGATCAATAGGTCGCAACAGTATAAAAGTGATTGCTTCATTAAAGGGCTTTAAGATAGTCGGTATCGCCGCATATTCGCAGTACAGATTGCTCGCTGAACAGGCGGCGCTCCTGAAACCGAAAGCAATCGCCGTTGTTGAACCGGATTGCTATAAACCGCTTAAAAAGATGGTTTCCCGTTTGAAGATCACCTGCGGAGAAGAAGGGATCGTCGAAATGATTGAAAACACCGCGGCGGATATAGTTATCTGTGCATTCGCAAGCGCCCTGGGGATATTCGGTGTCATTAAGGCGATTGAAAAGAGGATGCGCATATGTCTGGCGACAAAAGAGATACTTGTCAGTTTCGGAGATATAGTGATGGCTGAAGTAAGAAAACACCGTGCTGAATTAATCCCCGTTGACAGTGAACATTCAGCAGTATATCAATGCCTTGAAGGAAAGAGAAAAGAGGATGTAAAGAATATTATTCTGACCGCATCAGGCGGCCCTTTCTTTGATAAACCCCTGACGAATGTAAGCAAGACCGATGTGCTGAAGCATCCGATATGGAAGATGGGAGCCAAGATAACGGTCGATTCCGCCACAATGATGAATAAAGGGCTGGAAGTCATTGAAGCACACCATCTTTTCGACATACCGGGTGAAAAGATCAAGGTCGTTGTCCATCCAGAAGCCCTGTGCCATTCACTGGTCCAATTCACAGACGGTACCCTCCTTGCCCAGCTGAGCACTCCGGATATGCGCCTTCCGATTCAGTACGCCCTTACGGCTCCGAAGCGCATCGGTTCAAAGGTCAAATATCTGGATATCTCGAAATTTCAGAATTTGACCTTTTTACCACCCAATCTCAAAAAATTCCCCTGCCTTAAATACGCATACGACGCCCTGGAAATCGGCAAAAGTATGCCGGCAGTACTCAATGCTGCAAATGAAGAGGCAGTTAAATTATTTCTTGAAGACAAATTGAAATTCCAAAAAATACCGAAGGTTATTCGGAAAGTTTTAAGTAAACATTCAGCAAAAAGCGGCGGTATATCAGACTACCGTGAGGCAGAGAAGTGGGCCAGGGAAAAAGTAAGGAGTCTTGTATGTTAGATTTTCTTATATACTCGCTGTTCCCTTTCCTGTTTATTCTGGGATTCTGTATCACGATTCATGAATTTGGCCATTTTTTATGTGCCAAGCTCTTCGGTATTCCCGTGGAAAAATTTTCCATTGGATTCGGACCACCTCTGTTCAGCAAAAAGATCGGCGAAACAGATTTCAGAATCGCTTATTTCCCGCTCGGCGGCTATGTCAAGATGGCGGGTGAAGATGAAGGAGAGATATTAAAAAAAGAGGGTGAAGACAAGTACGATACCGAAGAAAAACCGGCTGAAGCAGAAGCCGGTTTTTACGATGCTCCTATTTATAAAAGGATATCAGTCGTCTTCAGCGGTCCTTTTTTTAATGTAATTTCGGCGTTTTTTGTGCTTTTTCTGATGTTCATGGTCTATGGAGTCATTGTCAATCCATATACCAGGGTGGTGGTCACGGACCAAAGCCGCTTTGCTGAATTCGGTCTTCAGACCAATGATTCTATCATTTCAATAAACGGCAGTGATGTAAAGAATTGGGAAGATTTCCTGGAAATCCTGGATAGGAACAAAGGCAGGAACGTCGTCATTGATGTCCGCAGAGGTGATTCAGTGGTGAGAGTAAGCGGTGTCTTTGCGGCTGATTCCATAGGATTGAAACCGCTCATTCCGCCGATTCTGGGGTCGTTGAAAAAGAACGGACCCGCGTTCAAAGCCGGTATGAAAAAGGGTGATCAAATCATAAAGATCAACGGTGATACAATCACTACCTGGGAACAGATGGTCGATATCGTGCGTGCGGCGAAGAATGAAACACTCAGCATCGTATGGAAGCACAATGGCGAAATAAAAAAAGCGGCTATCTCACCGGTCCCTTTTTACGATCCGCTCGCTGATGATACAGTGGGACAGATCGGCGTCTTTGTTCCATATGCACGGCAGTATCCTTCACCCTTCGGCGCCGTTGTACTGGCGGTTAAAAGAACCGGCGAATTGCTTTCGCAGATGATTGATATCTTCTACCGCCTCTTCACCCGCCGGATCTCTGCAAAGCAGATAGGCGGGCCCATCGCGATATTCAAACTAAGTGCCGAATCAGCCCACTGGGGGTTTGAACATCTGCTCGGTCTGCTCGTCATTATTTCCATAAACCTGGGACTCATCAATCTCTTTCCGATTCCGGCGCTCGACGGCGGTCATATACTGATTGCCATAATAGAAGGTATCCGACGTAAACGGTTCAGCAGGCGGACGCGGCTTTTGATCCAGCAGGTCGGTTATGCGATAATCCTGCTTTTGATTGTCCTTGTTACTTATAACGACATAACCAGGTAGACGGCCGTGGGATCTAATGAAAGTACTCTTTTATAACCCCGCACCGATACAAAAACGCTATGTCCCTTTTGAAGCGATTAAAGGAAGCGCCTTTTTCAGAAGGCCCAATTATGATGCAATGCGTCTCGCTTTTTTGATAAAAAATGATGAATTTGTCTATTATGACGAGAGGATTGAAGAGAAACCGCAGTTCAAACCTGATATCGTCGTCGTCAACGTACCTCTGAATCTTTCTCGTTATATCGCGACGACCATCAGAAAAAAATGGCACAGAACCAAGATCATCTGTTATGGTTTCTACTCGACCCTGTTTCCCGAAGAGAATAAGAAATTCGCCGATGTGGTGGTGGTTGGAGACATCGTAAACATATGGGATAGAATCCTCTCCGATGCAAAGAACGGTAGGCTCGAAAAATTATATCTTTCAAAAGCTCCGCCGCGGTTCAATCTCAATCGGGAAATAGAGAAGAAATACGGATTCACTCCTCTGCTTTCCCAGATGAGGATATCGTTCGGTTGTACCTGCAGCGGTGATCATAAAGATTTTTGTTATGAGAATATTATGTATAAAAAATTCACCCTCTGGAAACTCAGTGAAGCGGTCCGTGAAATCAGCCGGATAAAGAGAAAGATCATCTTTATGAGAGACGACGATTTTCTTTATGACCTTGACTATGCACTGAAATTTCTGGAAAGATGCTGGCGTTACAAAAGAATGTGGATATTCCAAACAGGAGGCGCGCTTTTCAAACAGCCCCGCATCTTTTCGTTCTTACGTGACAACGGTGTCCGAATAATCCATCTGAAGGAAGACTGGCTCGGCGATGATCTGGTGAACAAGATAAAGGACAAAGACTATAGAAAAGAGAAGATGCGTCAGGTCGGCATGCTCCATAAAAAAAAGATCGCCTGTGGTTGCAAACTGCGTCTTGGTTTTCCCGGAGAAGACTTTTCATTCTATCAACGTCTGTTTGCCTTTTTGAAAAAGATAAAGATCGATTTTATAAAGTTGACCGTTCAAACACCCCTGCCGGGTACTGATACGTATAGAAAATACCGGCGGAAGGGGTTGATTGCGAAAGATCTGACGCTTTATGATCAGTGGATGCCTGTCGTCCACATCCCCGGTATTACACCTCAGGCCCTCTATTCTTGGATGGAATGGTTGCGTGACAGTTTCTATTCATGGGATTCCATTCTAATAAGGAATATCCTTGTTTCACCGCGATTGGGATTCTATAATACCGTCTTCTTCTATCTCATTCCGAATCTGTCCTATCGTAATAATTTTCTGGAAAAGGTAGGTTATCCGCCTTAATCCAGTCCGAGATATTTATGGACCTGGGGGATTATCCGAACGTCATCCAGGTATTTTAAAGCCTTTTTCTGGGTATCGAGTAAATTAGGCAGGGGACGATTAGAGACCGGCTGGATCACCAGGGGGATCTTTTTATCGACGCCCGCAATGATATCACACACCTTATTCAACTCTCCGGGAATCAGATTTTCGTTGATTACGATCTTCACGAAAACCTCTTTTGCCGAGGCGATCCTTAAACACTCCCTGTGTTCCTTCCATAACTTCGGTCGTCCGGTCGCGGTCGGTATTTTGAAATCGAGGGATATGATGTCTGCATATTTAATTGCTTTTTTTAAGGCATCGGGTAGTGTGGCGTTCGTATCCAGGTAGATCTTCTTCCCTGCCTTCTTAAGTTCTTTACACAATGCTGATAAGAAATCGAGTTGGAGCAGCGGTTCGCCGCCGGTCAATGAAACGATCTTTTCATCAACCTTGTCGAGTAAGAAGTCCACTTCAACGGGATTATTGTATATCTTTCCGTGATAAACAAAACAGCCGTCTTTAGCCTGGGCTTCAGGGGTGTCGCAGTAATTACAGGAGAGGTTGCAGCCGAGAAACCTGATAAATGTCTGCCTCTGCCCTACCTTTATTCCCTCTCCCTGGATTGAAGTAAAGATTTCCCTTACAAAACCCTTCATCTAGGAACTTCAGCGCGTCCATCTTACTTTACAACGGGCGAGCTCGATACCTTTATGTTCTTTTACGTATCTATCCATAATTGAATCGGCGAACTCCACGGCATCTATGGAATAATCCTCAAGCCCTTTTGTCTTCACCGGTGTATTTTTCGAAGTGATGTTGATGCCGAAGTGGATGAGTGAAGATATCGGCGTAATCGTAGCTATTGATATTGATAACTTGGCGTCGCCCTCAAAGAGATCGCTGCCCCTTCTCCTGATGATATCCTTTTCAAGAAGTTCGTTCATCCTGTCTTTGACGATACAGGTGAAAAGCAGCTGTCTTAAAACCGCTTTTTCCAGGTCGGTCTCGTAATGTTCTATTATAAAATGGAGCATCATTTCCGAATAGATGGACTTACCCGCCTTAAGGTCTTCGAGATCGATCATCGCCTTCAACTTCACATTGCATTTTCCACAAAAAGATATTATGGAATCTCCGATGATGCCGAATGTCGTATAAGCGAAATTACTGTGTAGCTGTTCACCCGTATATGTAATGTCGTCTGTTATGAAACGGTGTTTCATCTTTCGATCAACCTGTCGAGGTGTTCCTGAGCGGATTTGAAATCAGGATTGAGTTTCAACGCCAGACGATAAGATGCCTGGGCGTTTTCTCTTTCATTCAGGGCTTCGTAGGCGATCCCGAAGTTATAATAGAGTTTCGGGTTAAGCTTGTTGATTTTTTCCGCTTTCTTCAATACCTTGAGGGCTTCCTCAAATCGTTGACTCAGGATATAAAAATCACTCAACTCGAGTAAATCCTGAAAGTCCTGTTTCATAGTTTTTCAACCTTTTCAAGGTCGTTGTTATTGCCCAGAAGGATAAGGATGTCACCGGAGATCAATTCATCATCAGGTCCCGGTCCGATGATGATTTCTTCTTTAAAATCCGTGGAACCGTCGGGTTTTGAATAAGGCAGTTTTCTCTTTATCGCGATAACACTCACCTTGTATTTGGTGCGCAGTTTCAGTTCGGCGAGTGTTTTGTTGACGAGTTTTTTGGGCGCCACCATCTCGATGATACCATGGGTTTTGGAAAGCTCGATGAAGTCGAATATCTTGGGACTGGCAAGACTCTCCGCCAGTTTTTCCGCCATTTCC
>DRIG01000070.1 GCA_011052815.1 candidate division WOR-3 bacterium
GTATTCGAAATATTGCCCATTGGCTCTTAGAAGATTTAAGAACCAGTCTTTTTGAGCCTCACGAAATCGAAACCGCTAGAACCCAACGATTCCAGATTCGCTTTGATACTTCTTGATAAAGCCTTCAGCTCTGGGTTTATCCCCCAAATAACTCTTAAAATAAGTATACAAAATATGAGGGAGTCGTCTACCCTTTTGTTTATCCCCTGTAAAATCTTACAATTTAACCCACCAATAACCTTAAAAAACCAAAAATCAACAATTTGATTCGTCAGAGCTGGTCAGTTGTAGTATATCTTGACTTCTCTTGTTTCTTCGTTATAATCTAATCAATGGGTTATATGAAATATGCCTTCATCGCCCTGGTCGGCTGGGGATTCTGGGCAATCGGAAGTAAACTTATGACGCGCCACTTCAATACGGTAAGCACCACATTCTGGCTTTCTTTCTGGTCCATCGTATTCCTGGCGATTTTCCTCATATTCAAAAAGAACTTGATGGTAAACCGCTATGTCTATCATACCATACCCATAGGAGCAATCTCCCTCATCGCGATTCTGGCGTTTTACAAGGCATTAAAGCTCGGCCCGGCGTCGGTCGTGGTTCCTTTCACGAATATGTATGTAATCTTCCCGGTGCTCTTCGGCTTTATCGTGCTCAAAGAGGCGATAACAACAACCAGGGTCATCGGGATTATCTTCGCCATCCTGGCGACCATTTTTCTTTCATTATGAAGTTGATAATTTACGAAGACCATCCCGGGAATTTCGCTCCGCTCGTTAATCTCTATCCCCAGTTCAAATTGCGGATCGGAATGAAAGATATCGCCGGACACATCGTCTCTTATTATCCCGGAGTGAAGACGCAATTTATCGGTCGGAGTTTCTTTAAACTGAAGAAAGTCAAACCGGCCAGTCCGACCATCTATTTATCAGCCCGGGCACTTCCTCTGCAGCGGATCAAGAGTTTAAAAAAAGAGGTGAAGTTCACCATAAACAGAGAGGTGATAGGTTTTATAAAACAGAAACCGCCGTTTCCTGAAACCATCAAGGAGGTCAATGATTGTTTTAAGCGGATTAAAGAAAGTCGGGAAATTAAAGGGTATCTTTTGAACGATATCTGCGATTTGATTAAATATAACGACACTCTCTTGATTCAGCACTTTGATACTTTAAAGGAAAAAGGTGTAATACCGAAAGGCGTTTCCATTCTGGGGGATAAGAGGAATCTATGTGCGGCAAAGAAGGCGGTATTGCATAAAGAAGTTTTCATCGATCTCAGTGATGGACCGGTTTTTATTGATGAAGGAGCAGTGCTCAGACCGTTCACCACAATCATCGGGCCTTCATACATCGGACCGGGAACGATCATTGAGCGTGCCAAGATAATAAAATCGAGCATCGGAGCGGTTTGTCGGATAGGCGGTGAAGTTGAGGCTTCAATTTTTCAAGGATATGCGAATAAATATCATGAAGGATTTATCGGCCATTCGTTCATCGGTGAGTGGGTGAACCTCGGCGCCCTGACGACAAACTCGGATTTAAAGAACAATTACGGTTCTGTACGGATTCGGATTGACGGAAAAGAGAAGGATTCCGGGATGATGAAGTTGGGTTGTTTCATCGGCGACCACACAAAGACAGGCATCGGTACTCTTATTCCTACAGGTGCGGTCATCGGCAGTTTTGTGAATTTCTTCGGCGGCGGGATGATGCCCAAATATGTTTCCTGCTTTAGATGGCTTACCACTGAAAAAGAAGAAGTATACAAACTGAAGAAAGCGATTGAGACCGCGAAGGTTGTTATGGCGAGACGCGGAGTTGCCATCTCACAGCAATATGAAGATTTAATTAAAAATACCTACAGATGGCGAGATTCGTTGTAGCAATCGACGGCGGAGCAGGCACAGGAAAGAGCACGACAGCGAAAGGGGTTGCAAGAAGACTCAATTTTTTTTATCTCGACACCGGTGCGATGTACCGCGCCGTCACTCTGAAATATCTTCAAAACAGTTCCCGGCTTGAGCCCATTGATATGGCGGTGATTAAAAAGATTATCGCAGAGACGGAGATCGACCTGCGCCAGGAGGGTGATCAAAATCACGTGTATCTCGACAAAAAGGACGTTACTCTTGAAATCAGAACCCAGGCGGTCAACAGGGCGGTGTCTCCGGTTTCCGCTGTCCCTGAGGTGCGTGAATGGATGGTGGCGAAACAGCGTGAGGTGGCGGAGGGTAAAAACGTCGTTTGTGAAGGCCGGGATATCGGTACGGTCGTCTTTCCCGATGCCCAGGTAAAGGTCTTTTTGACCGCGGATCTGGAAACCCGCGCCCAGAGGCGGTTGCTGGAATTGAAGACAAAAGGGATTGATGCGGATTATGAAGATGTTATTGAAAATCTGAAATTCCGCGACAGGTATGATTCGAGTCGAACCCACTCTCCATTGAAAAAAGCTTCAGACGCGGTGGTTGTGGATACCACTGATTTAACAATAGAAGAAGAGATCTCAGTGGTTGAAAAACTTGTCCGGGAAAGATTGGACGCCGGATAATTTTTCTAATCTTTTTTCATCCCCTTAATGATTGTTATGACTGTTTTCTTGTCTTCAGGATTGTACCACGTCAAATCCGGTAATTTATTGAACCAGGTGATCTGCCGTCGGGCATAATTTCTTGTTCTCTGTTTTGCCTTTTCTATTGCTTGTTCTAAGGTCATTTTTTTC
The DNA here is from genome assembly GCA_011052815.1 of candidate division WOR-3 bacterium. NCBI lineage: Bacteria > Pseudomonadati > Caldifarciminota > Caldifarciminota bacterium. Next base: position 2,722 of record DRIG01000070.1, read on the forward strand.
TCGAGGTACTCAATTATCTCTTTATAGCCTATTGTGCGAAGTGCATTTGATTGGGGGTTGAATCCCTTTTTCAGAAGAGATTTTACTTCCTGTACCAGGCCGTTTTTAATCATGGCGTCAAAGCGGGTGTTGATTCTTTGGTACAGTGCATCACGCGGGATGTTCAACCCGACATACCATGGTTGGAATTCCGATTTTCTGCTTTTCTTTTTTATTAACCTGCTTAAGGGTTTACCGGTTATCTCGTAGACCTCAAGTCCCCTTATTATACGTTGTTTGTCTTTTGGATTTACCTTTTGCGCCCATTCAGGGTCGATCTTCAGAAGTTTTTCATAAAGATGTTCTATTCCTTTTTCCTTAATGATTTTGATTAATTTTTCTTTAATCTGTTGATCTGATTCAGGAAGTTTATGAAGAGGATGAAAGAGCGCTTTGATGTATAGTCCTGTGCCTCCGCAGATGATAGGTATCTTGCCCCGCGAATAGACCTCTTTTATCTTCGATTCGGCATCGCGGGCGAATTGACCGCAGGAATAGTTGTCGTCCGGATGGATGAAATCGATCAGATGGAAGGGGACTGTTTTCCGCTGTCGGGATGTCGGTTTCGCCGTACCGATATTGAGGTATTTGTAGATCTGGCGGGAGTCGGCTGAGATGATTTCACCCCCGGTTTTTTTTGCAATTTCAACCGCGATGTCGGTTTTACCGACAGCAGTTGGTCCGACGATGGTGAGGATTTTCATAAAGACGAATTACAGATAGACTCCCATGGAGGCGAACAGTTGAAAGACCTGGGTTTCGAAGATGATGACCGTCATACCACCGAGACTGAGAAACGGTCCAAATGGAATAGGACTCTCCCGACTCTGATGTGTTGATATTACATAGATTACACCCAATACGGCGCCTGTAAAAGCACCGATAAATATTGAAACGAGAATAAAGGGAAAGCCTACAAAGGCACCGATCATTGCAGTAAGATATACATCCCCCATTCCCATGACTTCTTTTTTATAGACCCGTCCGCCGATCACTCTTATCAAGAGTATCAGACCGCCGCCGAAGATGAGTCCCACCAGACCGGGGAGAAAATTTCCTTTTATTATCTGAAAGAGTAAGCCGGCTGCAATACCGGGAATGGAGATCACGTCGGGAATGACCTGGTGCGAGAAGTCGATTCCCGATATCACTATGAGTGCGCAGAAAAAGAATATATAGAAAAAGAAGGCGACGGTTAGATTGTATTTGATAAAGAGATAGAGAAAAGCACAACCGGTGATCAATTCAACGAGCGGATAACGGATTGATATGGGTTGTCGGCACCCCGAACATCTTCCTCTGAGGAGTATGAAACTCACGATGGGGATGTTTTCGTACCACTTAATAGGTTTTTTACAGCGGGGACAGAAGGAACCGGGTGTGATGATTGATTTACCGAGGGGGATTCGGTAGATGAGAACGTTGAGGAAACTACCGATGGCTGTTCCGAAGAGAAAAGAGAATATGTAGGAAACGATTATCAAATCTGTTTGTCTTTAAGACTGAAATAGACAGAGAATGAATCGAGACACTTCTTCATGTCGGTGATACTGTTTGTGACGAGCTCGATTATTTCTTTATGTTGATAATTATTCAGCTTCGGCAAGGAGAGCGCCGCTTTTTTGACACCCGGCACCACGGAAGAGAGTATAATGTCCTGTTCAGCGAGACTGATGAAAATATCCGCACGGTTTAGAGGATCGCGGAATTCTTTTTCGAGAATTATACTGTGACCGATATCGACCAGAGATTTCGTTACACTGTAAAAGAGATATTTTATCTTTTCGATGATCTTCGGACATTCGGGTTTGGTGAGCAGTTCCGGTATTTTAACCAGTGATTCTATCTCTTCTAAATTTTTACTCAGGTTCTCGTAAAGTGATTTGAATCTTTCCAGGTCCATACTTTATTATACATCTATCAGATAAATTGTCAACTTTGAATAACGAAAGGAGGGGAGTTCAGACCCCTCCTTTCATCTATATATAATTATCTCTTTTTCTTCTTTTTCTTTGTTGTCTTTTTCTTTTTTGTTGTCTTTTTCTTTTTTGTTGCCTTTTTCTTTGTCTTTTTCTTCTTTGCACCACACTTCGGCATTATTACCTCCTTTTATAAAAGATTATAATCATAATTAAAAAATTGTCAAGAATTTTTTGTGGATTTTTTTGATGTCAGTGCTATTGACTTATTGTTTTATTTGATTATGATTTCATATGTTGGCTTTTGTGCTTTGTATTTTATTGAACACCAATACAATTTATGTGGGGGAACTCGACGGCGTGATAAGCCCGGCGAGCAGTGCATATTTACTGCGGTTGATAAATATTGCGGAAGCCCAGCACGCAACCTGTTTAATCATAAAACTGGATACTCCGGGCGGACTTGACATCTCTATGAGAAAGATCACCAAACGACTGCTCAATACCGAAGTTCCCGTTGTCGTTTACGTCGCACCGAAAGGTGCACGGGCTGCATCGGCGGGCGTTTTTATTCTCTACGCCGCTCATATCGCGGCGATGGCACCCGGTACAAATGTCGGAGCGGCGCATCCGGTGAGCATGGGAGGAGAAAAGGTCGACAGTGTAATGCGGGAGAAGGTGACGAACGATGCCGTTGCCTATCTCAAGGCGATCGCGAAAGAACGCGGTAGAAATGAGGAGTGGGCGGAAAAAGCGGTTCGGGAAAGTTCTTCCATCGATGCCGAGACCGCTTTACAGAAAGGTGTCTGTGAAATAATCGCCGAAGACATTGAAGACTTGAGAGCTAAGCTCAACAAACGGGTTGTCGAGACGAAACAGGGTGAGGTAACGTTGGTTACTGAATCCGCTGATGTGAAAAAAGTTTCAATGACCCTGAAAGAGCAACTGCTGCTTCTTTTGACCAACCCCAATATCGCATACGTACTTTTGCTTTTAGGTATTTACGGTCTTTTCTTTGAACTTCAGAATCCGGGCATGATCTTTCCGGGGGTGGTCGGAGGCATCTGCATAATTCTGGGATTTTATGCCTTACATCTTCTCCCGGTTAATTACGCCGGTGTAGCATTGATTGTTCTCTCGGCGATATTGTTTATTTTAGAGATTTATGTTACGTCACACGGACTTTTAACGATAGGCGGTATCGTCTCACTGCTTCTCGGATCTTTGATTTTATTTGAAAGCGATGTATCTTATTTAAGATTATCCTGGGAGGTTATTGTGATAGCAATTTTGATTATTGCAGCCTTTTTTATCTTTTTGATAAGCTTAGGAATACATGCACAATTTAAGAAGAAAGCAAGTGGTAAAGAGGGGTTTGTCGGTAAAACCGGAACAGCGAAAACCGATATAACCGCAGCAGGGGGTACGGTGTTTGTGCACGGCGAATACTGGAACGCCGTGTCAGATAGAACGATAAAAAAAGGAGATAAGGTAAAAGTCATAGAAGTGGACGGTATGACTTTAAAGGTAGAAAAGATATAATCTTTTAAGCAATAGTATTCTATGAGTCTGTTCTTTTTTCTGGTGGGGGTGTTTGAAACCCAGCTTTTTCCCGGTAATATTTTCTTCGAGGAGCAGTTTAATCCTGCCTTGATAAATAAGGAAGAGTTCACATTGGCGGTGCGGATGGAATCACATTTTTCCCTGCCCGCAGTGCGTACTTACAGCCTTTATTCGACTTTGAAATCGTACAGCATAAATTGCATCAGTTTCGGTAACGAACTTTATAAAGAGAACACGGTGAAAACCGGCATAATCTTCCCCTTTAATGGAAGATTGAAATTCGGATTTAATCTGGGTTTACTTAATTACTGGATAAAAGAGAATTGTAATCGTTTCAGTTACACTGTGGGACTGGGAGTCAGATACAATTATGCCTCGTTTCAGTGTGACGGTTGGGTCAACAACATAAACTTCCCGCGTTTTTCTGATTACGATTACCTGCCGTTGACCTATTCCGTACGGACAAGCTATTCAGGTGAAAAAAATTATTCGTTCAATTTCGCGGTACGCGGACAGGGATCAGAATTGCCGTTCTTTAATCTCGGCTTTTCGTATTGTTTCTACAGACTCGCCACACTCGGTGTCGGGGTGAATACGGCACCGGTATATCTGGAATATCTTTTTTCTTTTTCGCCCGGTAAACTTATAGTCGGTTATGCCGGCAGGAATCATCAGGATCTCGGGTTGTCTCACTCATTCAGTATAGGATTCAATCTATGATTCTTCTGTTTTTTCTTTTCGGTTTTACGGACGAAATCGGTATTTTCGAGATCGAGGAGTCTAAGGATCTGGAGATTATTCTTCAGGATATAGAGTATCTTCAACAGGTGCCGCTTGACATCAACACCGCAAGCGTGGAACAGCTCAGTATGATCCCTTACTTGTCTCTGTCTGAATGTATGAAGATCGTGGAGTATCGGAAGGAAAGCGGTGGATTCGATTCTGTACAGGATTTGTTACGGATTCCGGGGTTCGATCTTTTTCTTTTACAGAAGATAAAGCCGTATATTACCATAAAGATGAAAATACGAAAGCCGGGAAAATTCCGCAGCCGACTTCGTTTCAAAAGTCGACTTCCCGGAGGAGACGGTGCCGAAGAGTACTACACTAAAAGCGAATTTTACAACGGACAATACGATGTCTTCCTGGTAACGGAGAAAGACCCGTATGAAAGTTCTTTTTTCGATTATTATGCGGCCGGAATACTGATAGACGAGGGAATCAGACGGTTTGCACTGGGTAAGTACAACCTGGACCTCGATCCCGGCGTGGTCCTTTCTCCTCTCGGTTCTTTTTTTAATGCAATGGATTTTCGTTTGATAAACCAGGAACGCGGACTCATCCCTTACACTTCAGTACTGGAGAACAACGGTTTTTTCGGAGCGGCGCTGAGTGATTCCTTCCTGGTGAGATTTACGGCTTTCTATTCGAATCAGAAGCTCGACGGCAGAATCGACAGTACGGGTTTTGCCCGTTCTTTCGACGAAACCGGTGATCACACAGATTCACTCTCATTGAGCAGAAAAGACCGGATTAATGAAGAAATATTCGGCTACGACGTGAGGTATCGATTTTCGAATCTTCTTCTCTCAAACAAAAGTTACCTGTGTAGATACACTCCTCCGTTTGTGTGTGCGGATTCTTTTAATGACTTTTACGGAGATGAATTTTTTATCAGCGGTCTGGAGATGAAGTACATCGAAGATTTCTTTGTGGTGTTTTCAGAAGTCGCCCGTTCCCATCGGAATCAAACAGGAGGGATTTTCGGATTTATCGGTTATCTTCCATACGTGGATTTCAATCTCGCCGGTAAGTACTTTCCTGCAGGTTTTTATTCACCGAAAGGAGTCGAGGCACGGGAAGATTATCTTGGAGGCGTTCTTGATATGGCGGCGTCGCCGGGATTTATAAAGATCGGTACGACCCTGACTCTTGATAATGATATCGATGATGATTCAGTGCGCTACGGCATAAAGTTGAATATTGAAAAGCGGAACAGTCTTGTGCGATTGAAGATGCAATTCAGAGTACGTTTCCGGGAACGGGTGAAAGACCTTTCCGGTTCACGGGTGTTTTTACGGATTACGCCCAATAAGTTTATTTTCTTCGACGTGCGGCTCGAAGAGAAATACGTTGATACGGAAACAGGGACGGAAAAGGGGCTTTTGGGCGCACTCGAGATGGGGGTGGAATATAGACGGGTGAAGTTGAGAGGTCGATACGGAAGATTCGACACTGATTCTTATGATGCGAGAATATTTGCGTATGAAATTGACCTGCCGGGGGTGATCAACAACCGAATGCTTTATCAAAAAGGAGATTACGGTTTTGTATATATGTCGGTTAAACCGACCGATTTTCTTAAGTTCACTCTGAAGTATTGTGTCGTAACCCGTGATACGGTTTTCAGCAGACAATTCGGCTGTCAGTGTGATATCACTTGGTAAAAAGGGAGACGGAGAAACGGGGAATGGGAGAAACGGAGAATGGGAGAAGGGGTGCAGGAAGAGATTCTTCAGTCGTCTGCCTCGGGCAGATTCCTCAGACGTCGTCCTGAGTGAAACGAAGGAATGGCAGAAGGGCGAAGGGTAAAGGGGATGGAGTCAGAGAAAATCTGACCGGCTATCTTCATAACATCCTCAACTTTCAACAAAGAAACAGCGCCGGCATATTTTTATTATCTTATAAGCAGGAATTTTTCACTCACCTGTTTATCATTCTGTTTAAGCACAGTAAAATAGACACCACCGGCTAACTTGCCGATTTCAACCATTTTCTGATAATCACCAGGCAGATAAAAGCCCTGCTCA
>DRIG01000071.1 GCA_011052815.1 candidate division WOR-3 bacterium
AGGGGTAAGGGTTTATTTTTTCTTCTTTTTTGTCTTTAAGAGGGTGAGAGATACGGCGCCCATTCCAATGGTCGCAACAACATAAAGAATCACCACACCGAAGACAACCACCGGCGGTCCGATCAAAAAGAGAATCAAAGGAATTATCGCGGTCGCCAGCCAGCCCAGACTGAAGATCCCTGCCTTGTTCTCTATCTGCCATTTCATTCCCTCGATGACCCGCTCGCCGATAATAAAACAGAGTGCGGAAAATCCGAAGAGTGCGGCGAGTAGAACAGCGAGCATAAACAGAGGAATGAGCGGTATCCCGATTATTGAAATAGTAAATAGAAGGATGATCGGAATATAAAGCACCTCAACAGCGATCCCGAGTCCGACCGACGCCCAGACATTCGCTTTTACTATTCCGATGATGTGTTCGATCGCACCGGGAAAGATCAGAAAAGCCAGAAGGCCAATGAGATAGAATACAAAGAAGAAGGCAATGAGAAAAATCCGGTGAAAGACCCGGTGCCCCGGAATCACCCGGGGAACTCTGAACGCCTTACCGATATCAGGCAGGAGTTCTTTGAGAACTTCGCTCTCCACTGATTGAATCTCTCCTTCAACCACGGCATTGTCGTCACGTTCCACAGTACCGCCGACCATATTCACGTCACCCTGAACAACTGAACCGGAATCGAGCATCACTGTACCACCGACAACAAGAACATCCAGTTCAATGGTGCCTTTATTCACGACATTACCACCGAAGACCGCGGCATCGCCGGTTATCGACCCGTTGAGTTCCAGATTTCCACCCATTACTGCAACATCTCCGTCAACTATACCATTTATCTCCACAACGCCACCCATAACAGCAAGGTCACCGTCAATCACTCCATCGATCTTTGCATTACCGCCGCTTACCATAACGTCTTCATCTATGGTATCTTCCTCAGGAACGTAGAGGTCTTCAGCAAAGGTGCTTTTAATCGGGATGTTCAAGTGATGGATCATTGACTGACCAAAGGCAAAGTTCATCGGTATCCCAGGAAGGAACTTAAAGGATGAAGTGACTTCATTTTTATAATGCGGTGCCGTGACTACAATGGTCGGCATCTGACCTATATACTCAGGTATCTCTTGAATATACCCGATATTTGACACCTGGCTTATTATAAAAAGTATTGCAATCAAATTCTGCATTTTACCTCCTTTCACCCCTTCTTAATCCTCCCCTTCAAGGGACGGAAAAAGATAGAAACCATTCTAAATCCTCCCCTTTGTAGGGACAGAAGAAAGGGTGATAAGTTTACTCAACAAATATAAAAGAATGACGCTTGAGAGCAATCCTGTAATCGGATACACCGGGTCAAGAACACCCCTGACAAACGGTGTAAAGGTCTTTTCAAGGACAGAGACGATGAACCCGATGCGATTGATCAATCTTACCATTCCTGGAATCGACGTGAAGAGTCGATTCAATAACTCGTTTGTCCGGGAAAAAGAAGACAGGAAGACAAGCAGAAGAGCCCAGAGCCCCACGAGTGCAACCGCCAGCCTGTTCCAGACAAAGGTCTTTGCATAACCGAGCCGGGCAAGAAGCCGCCTGTTAAAACCGCGGTCAGGAAAATATTCAGGGAGTTCCTGAATCCTTTCTTTGACCTGAATCAATTCCTCATAGAACCGACGGCACTCGGCGCACAGAGCAATGTGCGCCTTCAAGCTCTTTTCCTCAGCCGGCGATATCGCCCTGTCCATAAATTTCTGGATTAATCTCTCGATTCTCTTATGCTTCATCATTAAGTAATACGTATAATAGACCGCTGGGTTTCACCCTTTTTTCTTTTTTCTGACGAGCGTCCTCAACCTTTTACGCGCCCGATGCAGCCGGGTCTTGATGGTCGTCACCGGCAGTTTCAAGATCTCGCTTATCTCCTGATAACTGTATTCTTCCCGATGAAAGAGGAGAATGACCTCGCGGTCCAGAGCCGGAAGCTCTGCAAGGCATCTTTCAATCAGCTCCATCTTCTTCGCCTCTTCAACCTTTTCGACAAAATCGTCTTTTACTGAGTGGCGTTCGTCAAAATATTCATATTCATACCTGTTCTTTCTGAAGAAATCCATAGTCGTGTTGTGGGCGATCGTAAAAAGCCAGGTCGAAAATTTTTTCGTGCGGTCGAAAGAGGCGAGCGCCTTAAAACATTTGATAAAGGTATCAAAGGTGAGATCCTCGGCATCGTGATAATTCCCCACCATCCGATATACATAACTGAAGATCCTTCCTTTATAAAGATCGACTATCTTTCGGCAGGCACCCTCATCGTGTTTGAGCGCCTTTTCAATCAGGTCAGATACCTGTTCCCGGTCATGCTTCATTTAGAGTCCGGTCAATCTCTCGTCCCAGAGATAGAATGAACCGGTGATGAGTATCTTATTGTTCTTTGAGACGTTTCTGATGTACTTTATGGAGTTCTCAATCGAATGAGCGATAAAGAGCCTCTTCTGGTACCTCTTCGCCATTATGTAAATCTCATACGGTTCCAATGCCCGCACACTGCGGGGCTTGACGAGCAGCACTTCCCTGGCTTCAGGAAATATATACTTCAGACAATAACTTATGTCTTTATCCTTATTGGCGCCGAAGATTAAAGAAAAATTTTTGAAATTCAAATCATGGATGGTCTTGTGGAGCGCCCTGAATGAATCCTCATTATGGGCACAGTCAAAGATGACCAGGGGATTCTTCTTTATCACCTCGAGTCTGCCGCGGAGCGAGGTCTTTGCAATCCCTTTTTCAACCGCACTTGCGGGAATCCCGAATCCCATACTTCTCAGCACGCTCAAGACAGCAAGGGCGATCACAAGGTTTTCTGTCTGATGAACGCCGACAAGGGGCAGCAAGGTCGTGAATGAACCGAACGCACCTGAAATGTGAAGCGTCGTGCCTTCAAAGGTCTGTTCTATTATTCTGCTTCTGTGCAGTTCCTCGGCAAAGACCAGGGGGCTCTTTTCAGTATCGGCTTTTCTTTGCAGGATCTGTCGGACCGCAGCCGGCTGGTGCGCCGTGGTGATTACAGGGGTGTGCGGTTTCATAATACCGGCTTTTTCCCGGGCGATCTTTTTGAGGTCGTCTCCCAGAAGTTCGGTATGGTCATAGCCGACTCTGGTAATCACTGAAATCAAAGGAACGGTCACATTGGTCGTATCCAGTCTGCCGCCGAGTCCGGTCTCCAGAAGAGAAAAATCCGTCTGTTCCTCAGTAAAGTAGAGATAGGCGGCGGCGGTGAGCACCTCGAAATACGTCTGCTTTCCGCTTTGCCGACCGATGCCGCGTATCCGGTCGATGTATCTTTGCAGCCGCGCATCCGGAATCTCCTGATGGTTGACTTTTATTCTCTCGTTCACACGTGCCAAATGGGGTGAGCTGAAGAGCCCGACCCGATAACCGCACTCCTGGAGACAGGCATCCAGGATCGCCGCGGTCGAGCCCTTGCCTTTGGTTCCTGCGATATGTATCACATTCTTCAATCTCTTTTCAGGTGAACCGAGTCTTTTCAAAAACCCGATGAACGGTTCGAGCCGATAATTATATCGGGGCGTCTTTTCGTAATTTATCAAGCCGTTTAAAAACTTTAAATACCGCACACCAACCACTAACCCAGTGGTTTGAGCTTCATCGCAATATCGATCGCCCGCGCCGAATGTGTCAATGCGCCCACTGAAACAAAATCCACGCCGCACTCAATGAAATTACTGATATTGTTGAGGTCGATACCGCCGCTCACTTCGATCTCCATATTCTCCGCCTGACTGCGCACCATCCTCACCGCCTCTTTTATCTGATTGACATTCATATTATCAAGCATAATCCGGTTCACCCTGAGCGCAATCGCCTCTTTCAATTCGGCAAAGGTCTTCACCTCCACTTCAATGAAAACCTTCTTTCTCTTCTTTCTTATCTTCTGCACAGCCGCGGTGATACCGCCTGCAATCTCGATGTGATTGTCTTTGATGAGCACCCGGTCATAGAGTCCGAACCTGTGATTATAGCCACCGCCCATGCGTACGGCATACTTCTCCATTATCCGTAAACCGGGAAGTGTCTTGCGTGTATCAAGCACCTTGATACAACCCTTTGCCGCATCGACGAATCTCTTTGTCAGGGTCGCGATACCGCTCAGGTGCTGCAGAAAGTTGAGTGCGGTCCGCTCCCCTTTCAAGCAGGCACCAGCAGGTCCGATAATCGTGGCGATCGTCATTCCCGGTGAAAACGGGCTGCCGTCTTCCAGTTTTATCTGGAAATCGATTCGTTCATCAAGTTCAGTAAAGACCATACGGGCGATCTCCACTCCGCACAAAACACCGTCCTGTTTGGGAAAGATGATCCCCAGTGACCGGGTGTCGTCAGTGACGATAGGGTCGGTCGTGATGTCTCCACGCCCGATGTCCTCTTTCAACGCCCGCCTCACGATCTTCAGAAATTCTCTTTTTTCTTTATCTTTTTGTTTGACTCCTCTTTTTATGGTTCCTCCTTCTGGTTGTTTCCAACTTTCGTTTAATTGCTTTAATCCTGTCACGAAGCACTGCCGCACGCTCGAATTCCATCAAAGAAACCGCTTCTGCCATCGCTTTATGGAGTTTTGCAAGTTCGTTGATATTGATATTTTCTGCATCTTCCCTCATTATGCTGTCGGCGACCGATGTCGCCCGCATAACCTCCTCGGTTGTCTTGATGATGCTCTCCGGAGTTATATTATGTTTTCTGTTATATTCAATCTGTTTATTCCTCCTCCGCTCCATCTCTTTTATCGCCCGACGCATTGAGTCTGTAAGTTCATCCGCATACATAATCACTTCACTGCGCACATTGCGCGCCGCCCTGCCCGCTGTCTGAATCAATGACCGCTCACTTCTGAGAAATCCCTCACGGTCTGCATCAAGAATCGCAACAAGCGCCACTTCGGGCAGATCAAGTCCCTCTCTTAAAAGATTGATGCCGACGAGCACATCGAACTCACCGAGCCTGAGAGCCCTGAGAATCTTCACCCGTTCAATTGCATCAATCTCCGAGTGCATATACCTCACCCTGATTCCGATCTCATTCAAATACTGTGCCAGGTCTTCTGCCATCCGCTTGGTAAGGGTGGTCACCAGCACCCTTTCTTTATTCTCCACCCTTTTCTGAATCTCGTTGATCAGATCATCAACCTGATTCTTCGCCGGCTTGACCGTGACCTTCGGGTCGACGATTCCCGTGGGACGGACGATCTGCTCTACAATGCGGTGGCCGGACTTCTCGATCTCCCATTGCCCCGGTGTCGCTGAAATACATATCGCCTGGTTGACCAAGGCGAGCACCTCGTGAAACTTCAGCGGTCTGTTTTCGAGAGCCGAAGGCAATCTGAATCCGTGTTCGACCAGATTAAGTTTGCGTGAGTGGTCGCCTTCATACATCGCATTGAGCTGGGGTATTGTGACATGCGACTCATCAATGACCAGGAGATAGTCGTCCGGAAAATAGTCGATCAGACAGAACGGCCTCTGCCCCGGTTTTCTGCCGGAAAGGTGCATCGAGTAATTTTCAATCCCTGAACAATAACCCAGTTCAAGGAGCATTTCAATATCGAACTTTGTTCTCTGGAGCAGACGCTGCGCTTCAAGGAGTTTGCCCCTGCTCTTGAAATACTCGACCCGTTGCTCGAGCTCTGCTTCAATCGCCTTCACCGCCTCTTCTATCCGCGGACGGGTCGTGATAAAATGTTTCGCCGGAAAGATAATGACCTCATCAAGCGTCTGCTTGAGCCTGCCCGTTGTCGGGTCAAAGACCGTAATCTTCTCTATGACGTCGCCAAAGAGTTCGACCCGAATACCGTCTTCCTCGTCTGCAGGATGGATGTCGACCGTATCACCGCGCACCCGAAAGGTTCCGCGGGAAAATTCGATGTCGTTCCTGGCATACTGGATTGAAACCAGTTCCTCAAGGAGGCGTTCCCGTGACTTTTTCCCGCCCTTTTCAAGATAGACCACAAGTTCTTTCACCTCTTCCGGAGAGCCGATATTATAGATACACGACACAGACGCCACGATGATCACATCCCTTCTCGTGAGCAAGGCAGACGTCGCCTTGAGCCGCAGTCGCTCGATCTCTTCATTTATCGAAGCATCCTTTTCAATATAGAGATCAGTCTCAGGCACATAGGCTTCAGGTTGATAATAGTCATAATATGAGATAAAATATTCCACTGCATTATCAGGAAAGAACTGTTTGAACTCACCGTAGAGCTGCGCCGCCAGGGTCTTGTTGTGTGAAATGATCAGGGTCGGTCGCTGGACCCGCTCGATTACGCTTGCAATGGTGAAGGTCTTGCCTGAACCCGTGACTCCCAGAAGTGTCTGGAATTTAAGATTTTTATTTATGCCGTGGACCAGTGCATCTATCGCTTCAGGTTGGTCGCCCCGCGGTGTAAAGGTGGAACGGAGTTTAAATTTCACGCTTCAGTATTCGATAAGCGCCTGAATCAACCGACAGCCTCAACCTCTGCGAGTAGGCGGTCACCTTCTCACCGCTCATCAGGTCAAGGTACACACCGTCCCAGGCAGGCAGTTCAACAAAAGATTCCCGGCCCCCGCAGTTGAGCACGATTATCACCCCGCCTCGATCATATGCATATACCTTTGTAATATCATTGATATACAGGGTGAAAAATTTATCTCCCTGGAGTTGAGGCGTGGACTTCCTTATTTTGATAAGTCTTTTAACCTCTTCAAAAAGAAGGGTATTCTGCTCGTTCTTATTCCAGTTGAAGCTGCCCGGATTGAGCGGCTCACAGCCCGACGCCCCGATCTCGTCGCCGTACATAATAACCGGTGAACCGATGGCGGTGAGGAGAAAAACATAAAGAAGTTTTATCTTATTGAAGTTTTCTTTATATATCCTCTGGTCATAGGTGGAGACCTTGATGAGATTTATTCCCTTTACCTGAGGTAGACTGAAAAAGAACCATTTCTGGAGTCGATCATTGAAGTCGCTCGTGGTTATGGTGTTATTGATGAAGTAATCTCTCAAAAGTTTTGTGATACTGCTGTTGTAACAGCCGTCAAATCCGTTGCCGCCGATCAACTGAGGAGCACTGCCGAGCAGGAGGAGATCAGGATATCTGCGTTTCAAATTTTCACGGAGTGTCCTGGCAAAGTCTGCGGTGATGGTGGTGTCCTCGCCGATGTAAAAACCGTCGAAACCGAAATGTTTCCAGTATTCCAGATAGCCGATCAGATAATTCTTGACCTGGGGATTGTTCAGATCAAGACAGGGAAAACGGTGGTCTGAACGCCAGCATCTGTAATTCGGCGGCGAAGTCTTTATCGGAGTCGAACCGATCTGATACCAGTTTATGTATTTTGATTCCTTACCGTTCTTCATAATGTCGCTGAAAGTCGGAAAATCAGTACCCGTATGTGTAAAGGTCACGCTGAGAACTATCTTTTTGTTCCGCTTGTGTATCTCACTTATCAACCTCTTGAGGTCTGTGGTGTCGCCGAAATGGGGATCGATTGTAGCATAGTCCTTTGGATTGAGTTTGTGATTTGAATTGGCGGAGAATATCGGCTGGAGCAGAATAATGTCAGGTCCCAGGGAATCTATATAAGAGAGTTTCTCGGTTATACCCTTTAAATCACCGCCGTACGGATCCCATTTCTTGGGCCTCTCCCCCCATTTAAGTTTCTTTTTCGGATCATTTGTCGGATCGCCGTTATAGAATCCATCAGGGAATATCGAGTAATAGATCTTACCGTTCGCCCATGACGGTGTGGTGAAGTGCGGGACACCGGGTTTGAACTCACCGGTCTCAGGACAGCGGAGTGTATCAGCGGTACCCAGTACCAGGAAATAATAACTGAATCCTGAATCCATGGGAACAGACGAAGCAACGAAATAATCGAATTCCTTATCACTGTATACCTTCTTCATTCTCTTTCTACTCTCTCCGGCAATAAGATATGCCTCCCTGACTCCCACCTTCCTCGTCCTCAACTTTATCTCTGATGCAGGCGGATTCACATAGAAAAGACTCCTGTAATTATGATATACGTCACCTGCCTGAATTGCGGGACTGATTAAGGGTAAAAATACTAAAATATAGATTATTACTAAATATTTCATACGAAATTCTACATAATTTGTATATATTGTCAAGATCAAGATGTAGACTTAAGTGTTCTGTGGTTTAGGACGAAGGGCGGAGGGCTAAGGGCATAGGGCGAAGAGCTAAGGGGAAAGGGAGAATAAAGGCATTTCGGATTTCGGAAGGAATAGAGCGTTTAGATCGTTGGGAGCGGTGCTGGAAGGGAGCTGCGCTGGAAGGGATGCACTTCGTGTATATTCATCTTGAATTCTACGGAAAATTAATTATAATCTACTGATGGCGTTAATCGATTCAGCAAGAAGAGCGCTCGAACAGAAAAACTTCTCTGAGCTCGATGATCTCTGGACCGAGATGGTCATCAACGAACAGACCGCATTAAACCAGCTCCTTGAACTCGCCAAAGAACTCAAGAAGTATGACCAATCTGAACGCGCCTTGGGTCTCCTGGAGATGCTGCGCAGCCACTTAGAATCAAAGAAGTCCTTTAGCAAAGCGATTGAAGTGTGCAAAAATATGATCTATCACTGCAAAGACGACACCGAGGTGCGCGGAGCCCTGATCGAACTTTATAAAAAAGCCTATCCCCGCAGCGAAGCC
>DRIG01000072.1 GCA_011052815.1 candidate division WOR-3 bacterium
CAAGGCAGTTTGATTGAATTACATATTATTCCACATCCGGATAAAAAAGAAATCCGCATCTGGTGTAAAAACCGCGTTGTGAAAGTGATCTATTACAAAACCTGAAAAACCAATATCTAAACGCTTAAAATACAAAAAATAGTCCAGTTTTATCTTTTAATTCAGTCCAGTTTTATCTTTTGCTATGCTCAGCACACCTTTTGTACCGTAATTTCAAAACAAAATAGTCCAGTTTTATCTTTTAACCCAGTCCAGTTTTATCTTTGAGTTAAATCACGTAGAGAATATCCACGATATCGAGAGCATTAGTTTTGCTAAAGCTGTAATGTCTGCTTTCCGTGCCTTGTTGAACAAGCAAGAAGAAGATTTCACTAATATTTGTCAATGGCTTACGGTGGAGGGTTACGTTCGTCGTATCCATGGGCGATATGGTATTCTCCAACGCATTGACCGAACCACGGCTTTTCCTTTGATTCGTTCATTGGTGCAATGGGTGCGACAAATAGGCTATTCAGGATTAGTGATATTGCTAGATGAAGCGGAACGTGTTCCCAGTCTCAGCACCAAACACAGAGAACAACATCTTAATAATTTGCGGGAAGTGATTGATGAATGTGGACATACAGCCTTTCAAAGTGTGATGATTTTTTACGCAGTGCCTGATGAAAACTTCCTTGAAGGTCGATCCCAGGTTTATGAAGCACTGAAACAACGTGTCACAACAGTGTTTGATACGTTAAATCCAACGGGAGTCAAGATCGAGCTGGAAAAACTCTCTATCGAACCCATTAAATTTCTGGAAAAAGTTGGTAATAAGTTAAAGCATATTTACGAGGTAGCTTACGGTTATCGCTTTGACAGTGCGACATCTGAAAAAACTATACGCACAGTTGCAGAGGCAGCGTATGAACATCGTTATGGTGACATCGGTTACAAGCGCCTATTTGTTCAGAAACTCATCCAGGGACTCCATTTTCTCAGACAAAAAAGGCAATCCCCTTCTCCCAAGGATCTTCAATTGTAAAGGAGGTTAAATAATGCTAGAACATGAGGTACATCATCCCCAATATGGGCGGGGCATAGTGAAACAGACTCGTCATAAGGGTTTTGAAATATTGGTTGCTTTTGAAGATGGTCTGACTCGATGGGTTCGCTTAGACGAGTTGACGGAAACTGGAATTACCCAAATTACCAAGTCGCTTGTACCAGCACCGTCAGTTTTATCTTACGAGCATCTTAAGTCTCGACGAATGATCGAAGCCTTTCGACTGGGGATTGTCCCCTATGACTGTGTTGAGAAGTTTACTTTTGGACGCGATAGTGAAGCGAAAAAAATCATGAATTGGTTGAACTCCCCTAACGAAAGCAATTTCCTTATTATAGGTGAATACGGAACTGGTAAAACCCATCTCCTTCATTATGCCCTAGGAAACGCTTTACAAAATGGATTTGCAATTGCGTGGGTGGAGATGGATCCTAATGAAGCCCCTTTTTATAAGCCCAAGCGTGTTTACAACCACCTGATCAAAAATTTTAAATATCGTGACACGCAAACCGGGCAATTGAAAGGCTTTCGAGACTTTTTGAAATGTGCATTAGCAGCGGGGGTTTTTCAAAACCATATTTACTTTAAATATTTAATTAAGCGCAAGGACGAGATCTTTTGGGAATGGGTTGAAGGGTCTGAGTCAAGCCTCAGACCAAGAAAGTGGATTGAAAATTACTGGGATTACTATCAATTCTTGCCTGGTCTTTACGACTATTCCACTGCTGCAAACATTTATTGCTATTTGCTCAGCAGTTTGGGATGGGCGGCAAAGCAGGTTTTAGGATTACAAGGATTATTACTCGTATTCGATGAAGCAGAAACTGTGAGTATAACTAAATATTCTTATCAAGATGGAAAAGCAAAAAATTTTTTAAAAGGATTGATCCGTACAGCCAGTAATGATAAAAATCTTCTAGAAGAACCAATGAAGTCAGACCTTGACTATTGTGGCACCGGAGAGGGTCCAAATGTGCCTTTTCTGTACAAGATACCCAGTGGGTTGAAACTTTTATTTGCGTTCACTTCTCTGGACTGGAATTACGAGTATATATGGGATAGATCATATCGGAAAGTACCAAAAATCAGGGAGTTGGAGAGAATGCCAAAAATAGATTTAGAACCCCTTCCAGATGATACTCTCAAAGAAGTATTTGAACACATCTGTTTGCTTTATAACAGTTCCTATGACTTTTTAGAAGAAGACCTGACCGTTGACAAGCTTTTCCGAGAGGTCAACACACAAAGTGGGCGTACGCGTTTGTTCGTAAAGGGCTCAGTCGAAGCATTGGACTTGGTTCGCTTTAATCCTGAAAAGGATTTGGACAAGGTTCTTCAATGATGGATGTTCAGCAAGTAAGGATCATTCGCGAACGTTTGAAATACGCCTGGACGCCGTTCTTTACAAGGTTTGGCAGACTTACTCCCATTCAGGTAGCAACGATTCCACCAATACTTGACGGCAGAAATGTTATCGTGGCATCTCCCACGGCCTCAGGAAAGACTGAGGCCATCATTGCTCCAGTTGCCGAGAGGTTTAGAAAAGAAGATTGGGAGGGGTTAGCTGTTTTATATATCGTTCCTACGCGTGCTCTGGCAAACGATACCCTCGCACGCATTGATGGTCCTTTACGGGATATGGGTATTAAAGTAGCAATTAAGCATGGTGACAAGCCTTATCTATCATCCAGCAAACTACCGAATGTCCTCATCACGACGCCTGAATCCCTCGATTCTCTGATCTGTCGTCGTCCCGAAGTATTTAGATTTTTACGAACTGTGATTCTGGACGAAATTCACTTGTTGGACAACACCTATCGAGGCGACCAACTACAACTTCTCCTTTGGCGACTAAAGAAATTAGTAACAGATAGTTCATATTCTGTTCACTTGCTATCAGCGACCTTATCCTCGCCCCATCAAATTGCCCAAAGATATGTCAGTGACTTTGAAGTCGTTACAACGCAAGGACAAAGAGATATTGATTACCGGCTCCTCAATTCCCACGAAGAAGTTCATCGTCTGGCACGGGAACAAGGGGTGAAAAAACTGCTCTGCTTTTGTAATCTTCGTGAATCCGTCGAGGTAGTGGCAGATGAACTTGCTAAGTTGTGGCACCCTTATTCGGTGGTAACTCATCATGGAAGCCTCTCTCGTCGAGTACGCGAGGAAGCAGAGGCCGTGATGAAGGGAGCAGATGTGGCTGTGTGTGTTGCTACTTCAACCCTCGAAGTTGGGATAGACATTGGTGATATTGATCTTATTGTGCTTTCTGAGCCCCCCTGGAGCATCTCCTCGTTGCTCCAGCGCATTGGTCGTGGTAATCGTAGAAAACATATCGTTCACACGGCGGTAATTATTAAATCTGATGAAGAAAAACTTCTGATGGATACAATGTTCAAAGTGGCTGCTTCTGGTGCAATACCTGAAGAACCTTATGAGGCTGAGCTATCTGTTGCGGTCCAGCAGGTTTTTTCTTTTCTTTATCAAAATCCTCAAGGTATATCTGAAACACTAATTTGGGAACTTCTATCCCCTTTATGTTCTGAGGATGAGGCTAAACTCATTTTGGGGCACCTGAGGAGAAATGAATGGATTGAACGACGAGCAGGTCAGTGGTTTGCATCAATAAAATTGATGGACTTGGGCGAAAAAGGGCGAATTCATTCCAATATTCCGGACTTACAGACTTATCGAGTGATAGACGTTGACTCAGGTAAGGAAATTGGAACCATCGCGGGAATATTCGATGAAGTATTTGTTCTCGCCGGAAGAATGTGGCGGGTTGTTTCTGTCGAAAATGATGTTATTAAGGCACGCCGTTTTACGGGAAAAGCATTAGCCCCTCTCTTCCAGAGATGCATAAGTGGTGGTGCCTTCTATTACCTATTGCCACCAGAACTGAAAGGTAGAAGGCTAAATAATAAGAGGAATTGAGAGATGGCAGCCGTAACTTCATCTAACAATATGTTTGCGCTTCGGGCCAAGGCCAAATGCTTCGCGTTTCGCAAAGCCTGCAGCCGTTAAATCAAATTTCCCTTGATTTTTACTTGAAGATGCATAAAATAAAATCAGAGAATTAGAAATTAAAATCCCGAAGATAGAGAAAGAGGCTAACTCAAATGAAAAAAGGTATTCAGTTCGTCTATATCACCGAATTTAGAAAGGTATCCGAATCAAGTTCGGATACGAGCGATTTGAGCAGAAATACCTTTCGGGACACGATGCCAGGGCAAGAGGTAAGATGAAAGGAATCCTGAGAGGAGATCACTCACAGAGGCATTTTTCAAGGAAAAGTGTCCACCGGTCTTATTGAAGCAGAGAAAGAATTTCGGTGGGCCAGGGGATATAAAGAGATACCGAAGTTAATGGCGGCGTTAAAAAGGAGATTTGAATGTCTAATAAACAAAAATTTTTATTTGCATTTCTGCTAATTGCTGTGGTGCCTTTGAAAGCCCAGAAGGTTATCTGGGATAAGATATATAAAAAGAATATGGGCACAGTCTTCGCGGTTGCCGAAACAAATGATGGAAGTTTCGTAATCGGAGGAATAATAGACTACCAGGATGGACACGGGGAAGATGTTTATCTGGCAAGAATGGACAAAAATGGTAAAAAGCTATGGGAAAAACGATTTGGCGGGGATTATGACGATAGATGTCATGCACTTTCCAAAACCAAAGATGGTGGTTTTATCCTTGCCGGAATGAAAACACCATACACAAAGAAGGATTTTTTTGGAAGTATTCCCGAAGAACCTGATGTTTATCTCATAAGGACTGATAAAGACGGTAACAAGCTATGGGAAAAGACATTCGGTGGTAAAGACTATGACATTGCCAGGGCAGTACTGGAGACCCAAAATGGCAATTTCGTAATTGCCGGGTATTCATATTCCTATGGAGCAGGTTATATTGATGTGTATGTTATAAAGACCGATAAGAACGGTAATAAGATATGGGAAAAGACATTCGGTGGTAAGGAAAAGGATAAGGCAAATGCAATTATCCAGACCAAAGATGGCAATTTTATAATTGCAGGTGTAACAGAGTCTTTTGGTTCTGGAGAAGGTGATATCTACCTAATAAAAATCGACAGGAATGGGAAGAAAATCTGGTCAAAAACCTTTGGAGGCGAAAAAGATGACGAAGCGCATGCAATCTTAGAAACTGAAGATGGAGGATTGATAATTGCCGGACGTAAAGGTTTAGGGGATCTTCTTTTGATAAAAACGGATAAAAATGGGAAGAAAATCTGGCAAAAAACCTTTGGAGGAGGAGACGGTGAGGAGGCTTATTCTATAATTGAAACAGAAGACGGTTTCATAACTGCGGGCTACACCAATTCCTATGGCAATAAAGAAGATTTTTATCTCATAAAAGTTGATAAAAAAGGTAATAAGATATGGGAAAAAACGATAGGCACAAAAGAATATCAAGACATAGCTTATTCTATTTCCAGGTGCCCGGATGGAGGTTTCATTATCGCTGGTTTCACCCACATTGTAGCCGGATTCCATGTTCCCCATATAGTAAGAATCAAGGATGAATCAGGGGAAAAATAATGCATAACTTGAAGCAAACACTATAAACTACAGGAGGTTTTATGTATGTTTTTTTTCTTTTAATTTTAATTTCCGTGCTCGCAAATCCTTGCGTGTTAAATGCGCAGGAGAGCCAGATTGTGGGCGAGTGGCATAGTGAGCCAAACCCTGCAATTTATTATGGAGAAGTATATATATTTTCTCCTCGTGGAGAATTTGTCAAAGTAACGAGCGATTTAGATAGAACTAATAGGATTCTTTTGAAATCTGGAACATGGCAAGCAAAAAAAGGGGGAATAGAATTGATATACAAACATCAAATTGTCCGCGTTGGAGGAGAACTTAAGACCGACCCAGAAACAGGAAGTTTTTTCCTTGAAGGAGGGAAACAGGTCCTAGAGATAATTGATGATACTAATTTTGTTTCCCTTGAATATATTGATAAAAAACGCATTCTCATTGACGGGAAACGTTACTATTATATAAAAACACAAGGGGAAAAGGATTTTAAGTATTTGTTTGATTATGCAGAAACAAATATTCTCAAGGATGCTGAGATTCTCTTCGTATTAGGAGCGGATGCAAATTTATCAATGATGACTGGCTGGAGCCTTCTTCACCAGGCGTGTAAAAGTAACTCACTGGAGTTTGTAAAACTGCTTTTCAGCAGAGGTGCTGACCCGAATGTGAGCGAAGAAATAGGAGAAACCCCCCTTTCTCTTGCTGTTGCAAACGGGAATACAGAGATTGTAGAATATCTTATTAAAAATGGTGCCTTTGTTAATGTGCAAACCGAACCAGAAGGCAGTTGCATTACTCCTCTTCATATTGCAATTAAAAATAATGATTTTGAAATGGTTAAACTGCTGATGCAAAGTGGAGCTTCGTGGAAGATGAAAACAGGAAGAGGGGAAACAGCACTCGACCTCGCTAAAGAAAGCGGTAATGCGAAGATTGAAAAATTAATCCTTGCATACTCGCAGAAACCTCCTTCTAAATTGCGTGTAGAGGGCAATTATGTCCGGATAGTTGATAGTAAAAAAAACAGAACAATTGGAAATCTTGCTTCATCAGATGCATTCCCTTTTGGTTTTTCTAAAATATACAAATTCTCGCCTGACTCTTCGTATATCGCTTTCGTTGAAAGCACAGAAAAAGGATACGACCTATTTCTTGTATCAAACACAGGAGAAAGAGGGCGCATCACCTGGGATGGAAAAATTGATTCAAGAACGACAATAGCATGGGACAGGAAGGGAAAAGCGTTTCTTTTTAATGAAAATGGAAGAATAATATTCGTAAGCACCAAAGGTTACCGGCGAAAAACATTGACCAATCCTGAAGAAGGTTATGAAGATATCCTGCCCTCCTTTAAGGGAAAGGGTAAAGTAAAATTTTTCCGGGGTACAAGATTTGAATATTCTTTTTCTGGCTCTGAGTATGAGGTTGAGATCACTGGTGGCGGCTGTCGCAAAATTCCTGACGGAGAGGTTATACAACCGGAAAACTTAGGCGGTGAAGAAGAGGGTGGATATTAAACCGTTGCACTAACACAAAATGGTTAAAAATCTGAATTTTCTAATCATTTTATTGCTTTTTGCATCTTCAGTAGACCTCAATGCCCAACACAAGGACAAATGGTTTCGTGTCAACTATCTGGGGTTCAAGATTGGTTATCGCAAATGGAGTGTAAATTTTATTGAAGTAGCTTATGGAGACCTTTCTAATGGACTTGGTATAGGGGGCACACTTTTTGAGATTGAAAATTCCACTTATAACCTCCTGCCTGCTAAGTTGTTTATCGCTAAACCACTTGGAAACACGACGGGACCTGTAGAAAATGGTTTCGGCGGCCCTTTACTTTTTCCCTGGGGCTATCAATATCCCGGTGCAATTTATCTCCAGATAAAAATTTCTGTGCTGGGTATAAAACAATCTTCCTGGTGTTTATCCTCTGAAGTAGGTTTGGGATTTGAGAAATCAATTTACCAACAGGCCGGGTCAATAGGCGTAGAATTTGGTTATACCATTGATTTCCTTCCTCTAAGGGATGAGGAGGACAAATACCTGTATGCTGTTTTTCAGTACAACTTCTCCAGCTGGGCAAGGGTGGAAAAAAATTCAAGATAATATCAAAAATATTAATACCCGAAATGGGCGATTTTTATTCTGCTGAAGAACCTTTCTGGTTTATTTTAAGTCAAGAGATACTGGTTTTCCGAATTATCTTTCCCTCTTTGTAGAAGACGAATTCTTTGCCCTGACGGACGACTTCGGCGGCGCCGAGCTCTTTTGCTTTCAGTCTGGTTTTTGACAGGAGAAAGAGATTCTTCACTTCTTCAGGGTATCGACCGAAACGGTCGACGATTTCTTCTTTGATGGATTTCAATTCAAAATATGATTCCACGTTCAGAAGTCTTTTATACAGGGCTGTTCTTTCATAGGCGCTTTCGATATAATCGCCCGGGAAGTATGCATCGAGCCGCAGATCAAGCACCGGTTCATAGACCACTTTTTTCCCTCTCACTTCATTGATCGCCTCACTCAGGATCTTTATATAGAGATGATAACCGATTGCATTAATGTGGCCGGATTGTTCTTTACCGAGCAGATTTCCCACGCCCCTGATTTCCATATCCCGAAGGGCGAGACGGAAGCCCGAACCGAGAGAGGTGTATGATGCCAGGGCGCTGAGTCTTTTATGTGCTTGTTCCGTCATCCTGTGGGTATGGGGTATGATGAAATAGGCATAGGCTTGAACCCCGCCGCGGCCGACCCTGCCGCGGAGTTGATGGAGGTCAGCGAGGCCGAATTTGTGGGCGTTATCGACGATTATCGTGTTTACACGGGGCATATCCAGGCCGGATTCGACGATCGCCGTTGAGAGCAGCAGGTCATATTCACCGTTGATGAAATCGATCATTCTTCGTGCGGAGAGGTCTTCACGCATCTGTCCGTGCAGCAGACAGATTTTCAGTTCGGGAAGAATTTTCAGCAGCCTTGATTTTACTGTTTCGATCGTCTGGATGCGGTTGTGGATGAAAAAGACCTGGCCGCCTCTTTCTATTTCAAACCTGATGAGTTTCTTTAATTCTTCTTCATCATAATAGATGATCTTTGTGATAATCTCTTTTCTGCCCGGCGGCGGTGTATGGATGGTGGATATCTTTTTCAATCCAGTGAGCGCCATATAGAGGGTGCGGGGAATCGGGGTCGCCGAGAGATAGAATGTATCGATGCCCGGTTTCAATTTTTTTATCTTCTCTTTCTGCACGACTCCGAAGCGCTGTTCTTCGTCAACGATCAAAAGCCCGAGGTCTTTGAATCGGACATCGGGCTGTAATAATCTGTGCGTGCCGATTACGATATCGATCTTTCCGCTGCCGATGGATTCCAGGATTTTTTTCAGTTCTTTTTTAGTGCGGAATCGTGAAACCATTTCGACATTGACCGGAAAGTTCTCCAATCTTTTCTTGAAGGTGTTGTAGTGTTGAAAGGCGAGCAGGGTGGTCGGACACAGGAGCAGGGTCTGTTTTCCGTCAAGCGCCGCCTTGAATGCCGCCCGAAGGGCGATTTCAGTCTTACCGTAGCCCACATCACCGCAGATCAGTCTTTCTGCAGGTTCTTCTGATTCCATGTCATTTGTAACGTCGTCTATCGCTTTTTGCTGGTCTTCAGTCTCTTCGTAAGGGAAGGATGCCGCCAATTCCCGCATCTCCAGCGTGTCCGGAGAAAAACTGAATCCCTTTTCCCGGGAACGGACAGTATAGAGATGCAACAGTTCTATTGCCAGCCGCTCGGTCGCTTTTTTTACCTTTTTCTTGGCTTTGAGCCACACGTCGCTGCCCAGTCTTGAAAGCTTCGGAGCAGTCTCTTTTGTCGAAACATACCGTTCCAGGAGATTGAATTTCTCGACGGGCAGATAGACCCTGTCTTTCCCCGCATAATCGAGGCGCAGACATTCGACCTTTCGGTCGTCAACTTCGACAAAAGTCAACCCCTGGAATCGTCCGATGCCGTAATCTGAATGTACTACATAGTCCCCCGGTTTCAGACCGATGAGGTCGTCGATGAAGAGCCCGCGGAAAGGTTGTTTTTTCCTTTTTATTGTTCCGAAGAGCTCTGATTCAGTGAGAAAGATCAGCCTGTTGTTTTTGTCCTCGAACCCTTCCTGAAGAAAGATATTATAAGCCTCGATTTCACCGAATATCGATTTCAATTTTTCAATGAGGGAAGGATATGGAGCTAAAAATATAAATCTGTGTTTCTGCTCGGATATTTCTTGTTTCAACCTTTTCAAATCACCGAAATACTTCGGAGCGGGTTCAAAATTATATCTTATTTCTCCGTCGGTCGTGATGATGATGTGTGGTGATGACAGTCCTGTTTGTTCTTCGCTGATTACAACCGCATCCTTACAAAGAAATTCACCGAGTGGTTTTTTTGTTTCCCGCCGGACGAGTTTCAGTGTGAATTTTTCAAGTTCTTCGTAAGATCTCTGACTTTGGGTGTGGAATTTCCTGATTGAAAATATCCTGTCTCCGTACAGTTCGATTCTTACAGGTGTATTACCCGGTTCAAAGACATCAAGGATTCCTCCCCGCAGGGCGTATTCATATTCGTCTTCGACGATCTCTTCTCTCTTATAACCGGTGCGGTCTAATTTACGGAGTAATGCTTCGATCTCTATCTCTTTGTTCTTCATCAATCGGACTTTTTCTTTTTTGAATAATGGTTGTGCCAGAAATTCTTTTGTGGTGATCAGTATCTTCGCCGGTATATAAAAAGGACTTTCTTCATTAATAACTTCCGTATCATTGAATGACGACTTCAATTCCCCGAGATACCTGTCGAGTTTCAGGGAAGTTGTGACCAGGAGCACCTGCGGAAGATGTTCAATGAGATGAAGGACCAGCAGGGTGTCTGCGGAACCGCATAAGCCACTGACCGTAACAAATTTTTTTGATGCCAATTCATCAATTATATTTTTAATATTAAAAATATCGAACACCGGCATGATGAGATATTACAGTAATTATCTGTTAAAGACTACCCCGGGTCTTTTGTATCTTCCGCAATGGCTACACCGAGGGCGATTGAGTTTAATTTTGTCTCAGGCTTGTCGGTTCTCGACAGCATAATCACGGGTCTGGCGGCGCCGGCGACCATACCGGCCGCCTTTGCACCGGCAAAGAATATCAATCCCTTTGCCCAGATATTGCCTGATGATATATTGGGCATCAGTATGAAGTCGATATCGCCGGCGATGATACTGTCGATCTTTTTATGGTGTGCAGCCTCCTTTGAGATCGCTACGTCAAAGCCGAACGGCCCTTCAATGATACAACCCTCTATCTGACCCGCCTTATTCATCTCAACGATTTTGACGGCGTCTGTTGTTTCCGGCATATCAGGGTGGACTGTTTCACTCGCCGCAACAAGGGCGACCCCGGGGCGGTTGATCCCGAGGGATTTCAGTACTTTAACAGCGTTCTTTATTATACTGATTCTTAATTCAAGGTTCAATTTCGGGTTCATCCCGCCGTCAGACATAAAGACCAGTTTGTGATAACCCGGGATTTCCAGCACAGCTATGTGGCTCAGGATGTTACCGGTTCTCAGCCCCCATTCTTTGTTCAGGACACCCTTTAAAAAGAGTGAACTTGAAATCATCCCCTTCATCAGAAAATCGCCTTTTTCTTTTACCTCTCTTATTGATTCCTCCAGTGCTTTTTGCGGGTCTTTGATATCTTTGATTTCCGTTTCTTTAAGGTCGATCCCCGTCTGTTCAGCGGTTTTTAAAATAGCTTCTCTGTCACCGATGAGCACCGGTTTTATCAGATTGAGCTCCAGCGCCATCTTGACACCTTCAAGCACCGGTCTGTCGGCTGCCGCCACGACCACACACCTTTTTTTGCCTCTTTTCTTCGCCAGTTCAATAAGTTCTTTGAAAGATTTCATTTAATGACCTCTTTGAGCACTGTAATCAATTTTCTGTTCTGTTCGGGCGTGCCGATCGTGATCCGTAAAGAATTGGGCAGTCCGTATTCATAGACGGTTCTCAGAACAACCCCTCTTTTCTGTGCGGCTTCAAAGATCTCTTTTGCCTCGGAGACGAAGTTGGTCAGGATGAAATTACCGTATGTCGGGATATATTCAAGGCCCAGTTTCTTGAATTCTTCATAAAGGAACCGTTTTCCTGTTTCATTGTTTTCCAGACTCTTCTTCACGAATTCCGTATCTTCCAGAGCGGCTTTCGCCGCGATCTGCGCTATTGAATTTACATTAAAGGGCAGCCGTACTTTCATCAGGGCGCTGATGATTTCTTTGCTTGAAAATCCATATCCGACCCTTAAAGCCGCCAGCCCGTAAATTTTGGAAAAGGTATGGAGGAGAATCAGGTTGGAGTGACTGCGTAAATAGTCCATGGTGTCAGGATAATCTATATTGTCGATATATTCTTTATACGCCTCATCCACAACCAAGAGTACATTGTCAGGGATCTTTCGGATAAAATAATCAAAGGCGTTCTTTTCGATGATCGTTCCGGTGGGATTGATCGGGTTGTCAACGATGATGATCTTCGTTTTATTTGTTATCGCCTTCAGCATCGTTTCGATGTCGTGGCTGTAGTTTTTTAATGGGACGGCTATCCTTTTGCCGCCGAAGATTTGACAGGCGATCTTGTACATTATGAACGAAGGTTCGCTCATGATTATCTCATCGCCGGGATTGACATATGCCTTGAATATAAGTTCGATAAGCTCGACAGAACCGCTGCCCACGATTATATTCTCCATATCAATAGAGAAGACTTCGCTCATCTTCTTCTTGAGATAAAAACAGTTGTCATCAGGATAGAGATTTATCTCACCTATTTTATCTTTTATTGCCTGGATCGCCTTTGGAGATGGTCCCAGGGGGTTTTCATTGCTCGCCAGTTTCACAACCTCATCTTTTAACCCCAGTTCCCTGATGACCTCTTCAATCGGTTTTCCAGGTTTATAAGGCTTTATATTTTTGACAAAATTTCTTAGTTCAATCACAGTGCCTCCACTTAAGTATATAAGTATATCCGAGATATTCAAAAATGCAAGTATGAAATTCGTTCCTGCAGAAAACTCGGGGCTTGACTGATTATTTTATTATGTTATAATAAATTAATGAGGTTTAAAGAAGACCTCGACATAAATAGTTACATCAAAGATGCTGTGCTTGACAGTATCGGTCCTATCTGAGACGGTTACTGGGACACATATCCGGCATCCACTATTTTGTTCCTTGATTTCATCGCCCGTTATCCTGAATCATTTCAGGCGATCAAGGCACAGGTCGATTTTGAGAAGTACTTCAAAGAAGAGCGGGCGAGAATGAATGAGAGATTGGGTGAGGAATCCGCAAAGACACTCATCAAACAGCTGGAAAAAACAGGGGAGTGAGCTGCCCGAATTCCATTGATTTTCAAGGAAAATATGATTGACAGCAGTAAAAATCTACATATAATTACTTAGATGTGGTTTTCCGGATGTCAGTGTGTAACTGACAAAGCGGTAGCTTAAGAGTCTAAAAATGGCTTGTTGCATGCCGGGCGACAGGGTGAAAAGTCAAGATTTGATGCGGAATTAACAGGAGGCAGGAAGATGAAGGCAAAAATTTTTGTTGTCAGTCAGGACAGCGATCTTGTGAAGGCAATAACCGAGACCCTTGAGGTTGAAGGCCATAATGTTACGCCGATCGACCTCCCTGATACAGCTCCCACAAAGTGTAAAGATGAAGGTGTTGATCTGGTGTTCCTGGATGTTTATATACGTGATGTCCCCTATGACAGGTTGATAAAGGATATCAAGAAGGCATCTCCTGATACTGAAATCGTCGTGGTGACGACCTATGCCTTTCCTGAGAGTATGGCAAAAGGAGCGGTGCTCGATATTCAGGGATACCTTATTAAACCGTTGACTCAGGATAAGATCAGACACGTCGCCACCCGTGCTTTGCGTCAGGGTGAGCTTGCCCGGGAGAACCGACGTCTGCTCCTTGCCGTAACCGCGGCGAAAAAGGAATGGGAAGCAACAGTGGATGCAATCGAGGACCCGATCTTTGTCACTGATTTTGACTATAATATCTTACGGGCAAATCTCGCGACTTTCCAGGCACTGGGTAAGGGCGTGAATGAGGTGATCGGCCATAAGTGCTATGAAATATTCCATTGTTCAGACCATGCGCTGGACTATTGTCCGGGAAAGGTCGCAAGGGACAGCGGTGAACCGGCGACCGAGACGATTGCTTTCCGGGGATTGAAAGAACGTTTTAACTGCAGTGTTTATCCTCAGGTTTTTGCTTCGGGCGGAGGCCTGGTTCATTATCTGAGGGCACCGGCGGTCAATGCAGAACAGCAGGCAGAGACCATGACCAAATACGAACGTCTCTTTGACGACGCCCGTATTCCTATTCTTTTCATCACTTCAGAGGATTACAAGGTGACGGATGCGAATCAGAAGGCGATTGAACTTTTCGGCTATGAACCCGAGAAGATATTTGATATGGATCTGGAAAATCTCTTTGCTGCTTCGTTGCGCGAAAGCGTAATCAATAATATCATCCAGCAGACCGAGAATAACGAAGCGCCTCTGAAGACGAAAATTATCGACTGTAACGGAAAAGAGATAGACGCCTTT
Source organism: candidate division WOR-3 bacterium (assembly GCA_011052815.1). Taxonomy (NCBI): domain Bacteria; kingdom Pseudomonadati; phylum Caldifarciminota; species Caldifarciminota bacterium. The sequence continues at coordinate 14,264 of DRIG01000072.1, forward strand.
GTGGTCGCCAACCCGATCGAAATAAACAAGAATATGTTTATTCAGATATTCATAATCCCGACCGATTTGCTGAGCGGCGGCAGATAGATTCGAGTGAGGAGTGAAAAATTTAAGATTGTTTTTAAATAGAAGATAGCTTTTTAAACTCAGAGAAGCTATATAGTGTCTCGGAATCCTTGATTGCATGGAGTTAAGCGAAGATACGAGGAGAATAATTGGAAATTTCTTTAGTTTATCACTTTTGGAATGTGCAAATTATATTCTCCCTCTCATTACTTTACCTTATTTGGTGAGGGTCTTAGGACCTTCAAATTTTGGTAAAGTCGCCTTTGCCCAAGCTTTTGTTCAATACTTTGTAATCACTACAGATTATGGCTTTTATCTTTTAGGACCCAAAAAAATTTCAATTAATCGTGAGAAATTGTCGGCTGTCTCAAAAATATTTAGTTCCATTATGGTAATTAAAACAATTCTGTTTTTCCTTTCTTTTTTGGTTTTGTTAAGCTTAATATTAGTAATCACGAAATTCGGTATAGAAAAACCTATTTTTATTTTTTCCTTTGGTTTGGTACTTGGTGATGTTCTATTCCCTACCTGGTTTTTTCAGGGAATGGAACGCATGAAATATATTACTGTGTTATATTTTGTTGCGAAGTTGTTTTTTTTAGTAACAATCTTTATTTTTATTAGATCGAAAAATCAATATATTTATGTTCCTTTACTACAGTCTTTGGGCATTATATTTGCAGGTATTTTAAGTTTATTAATTATACGATTTAAATTTAATGTAAGATTTAAAATTCCCCCGTTTGTTAGAATCAAAGAATATTTGAAAGAAGGGTGGCATTTTTTTATTTCTACCTTGTCGATTAGTGTATACACATACAGTAATACTTTTATTCTTGGTTTATTGACCACCCCTGTGATTGTTGGTTACTATAGTGCAGCTGAGAAGATAATCCGAGCTCTACAAAGAATGCAATGGGCGGTATCTCAAGCCGTATATCCTTATGTAAATAAGATCGCTTCTCAATCCGAAAAGAAAGCCCTTCGATTTTTGAAAAAACTTATAGTATTTGTCGGAGGTGGTTTTCTACTTATCTCTTTAACAATTTTTATTTTTGCAAAACTGATTGTTAATTTAATCTTAGGTGATCAATATATTCCATCTATTATCGTGTTACAAATTCTTGCTTTTCTTCCTTTTATAATATCCATAAGTAATATATTCGGTGTTCAAACAATGCTTGCTTTTAATATGAAAGAAGATTTTTCAAAGATTATGTTGAGTACCGCTTTAGTCAACATTGTCCTCGCTTCCGTCTTGGCATCAATGTATAAACATATTGGTGTTTCTATAGCCGTAGTATTGACCGAGATATACGTGGCGCTTATTATGTGTTTTTACTTAAGGAAGCATGGAATTAGCTATCTTGAGTTGATACATAGTTAACAATGAGGATTCTTCTATTGGTTAATTGGGCGATTAATTATTTACTCGAAGATGACGATAGTATTCAACCACCAGATAAAATTGTTAAAGGGCAAAAATATTGGTTTTTTAAATATTGGCCTAACAACATTAAGGTAGATATACTGGATTATTCACGTATCCCATTTCTTCACTATTTTGAAAAAAAGGTATTAAAATTTTATATATGGCAGGCATTGCGGGCGTTTTTAAGAACACAAAAGTATGATTGTATCATATCGCATAATGCCCAAAGTGCTGTTTTGTTTGCTTTTTTGAGGACTCTCTTTGGCAAGAAACTTCCTCCGCATATTATTATTGATGCTGGTTGTTTTAATGGTGCAAGAGATAATATTGTGGAAATTCTGCCTATTAAATTCGCGCTCTCTTCTGTGTCTGGGATAATCTATCATGCAAGAGTTCAAAATAATTATTATCGACGTCATTTTCCTTTTTTAATAAATAGGACACAATTTGTCCCCTTCGGCGCCGATTATGATTACTTTTCACCGACAAGCTATAGCGTGAAAAATTATATTCTCTCATTCGGGTGTTTAAAAAGAGATTATAAAACTCTTATCGACGCATGGCGTAATTTAGACCTCAGAGATCTTAAATTAAAGATTGTTGGTGTTGATAAAGCTGCAAATTTTGGTATAAAGAAAATTCCAGAAGGCGTGGAGTTAATAAGAAGAGTTCCTACAGGGCATCTGAGGCAGATGATGGCTGATGCTAAATTGATCGTTATCCCTTTGCCTTATTACAATTATTCAAATGGTCAAATGAGTTTGTTGCAGTCAATGAGTATGGCGAAGCCAGTAATAGTAACTAAAACTCCCGGAGTTATAGATTACATTATTGATGGTAAAAATGCCTTGTTGGTGGAACCTTACAGTGTGAAAGACATGCAGCTAAAGTTGAGATTTTTGCTGGATAATAATGAGTTTGCAGAAAATTTAGCCAAAGAGGCACGTAAAATAATTATAAGAAAATTTAATGAAAATACAATGGCGTTAAAAATACTGGAGTTTGTAAAAAAAATTTTGATGGGATGTTGAGATGTTTGACAACATATTGTTAATATCTGTTATATCAACAGCGTGTTTGTGTTTTCTGATTATTCTTATTAAACAATGGGATTGGCTACCCCTAATTCTCTTGCCTGTGTTATGGTATATCCCTCGTCAGACTGTCCCCGGTGGGGTATTAGAACACTACGTTCTTCTTCGGTGGCTTACAGTGTTATTAATCCCAGTCATTATCGCAGTCCAATTTTTAAAGATGGCAATTAAGGGCAGTACAATTAAACTGACTAATATTATAGTTCCACTGACATTATATCTTGGTATTTCATTATATTCGACCATGATAAATGGAGCCGATATTCTTCCTTCATTTGGAAGTATAATTCTTTATACCAGATATCCACTCTTGTTTATCGCTCTTGTGAATATGGATTTGAAAGAGAAAGTAATTGGAAAATTTATCCTATTGTTTCTGCTCCTTATTATCTTACAAATACCTGAATGTACCTTACGATATCTATTAGGTGGTGTTTACGGTGATCATATTTCCTGGTCATTAGGGCCCTGGGGACAATTTGATCTTGGGATTTATGCGATGTATACACTCTGTTTATCTGTTGCCAATGGTGTTGTGAAGGGATTTAAGATAATGCACTTAATTTTTATTGGCTTTTTGTTTATTCTTGCCCTATTAGGTGAAATTAAAGCCTTTCTTTTGGCTTCCCCGATTGTTGTTATAATAACAATCTATTTTTCTTTACGACAAAAAAAAGCTAAGGGTCGTTTATTGGCGGTAGTTTTACCTCTGTTGTCAGTGGTGATTCTTTACTATGCAATTCATGTTTGGGGCTATGTCCATAGAGAAAGCAGCGATATGCTGGCTGTTTATTTTGAGAAGGTTACCCAAATATTTAAAAATCCGACAATATTTTTTCACACTGAAGAAGTTGATGCTACTTCTTCCAGAATATTTGGCAGTGCATATATCTGGGGGTATTTACGGCGTGACTGGAAAATGATTCTCTTTGGTGCTGGACCAGGAAGCCTTCTGGCCGGAAATTTTCTCGGCAATCCTGGAAAGATTTTTGATGTTGTACCATATTTGAACCAACTTTCTGTAACACTCGGCGAAACAGGTGTTGTAGGGCTCGTAATTTACCTTTGGATGCTGATAAACATTTTCAGAAAAATTATTTTTGTTAATAAAACGGCACTTAGTGATAAAAATCACATTCTATCTGCAGCCTTGATCGGAATGTGGTTTTTCTATACAATTTTAGGACCTATTTATGACCTCGTGTGGCGTCACGATTCACCCAATTTTATCTTCTATGTGCTTATTGCATATCTATATTCCAGTTTTGTTTATAAAACAAATTCCCCTAAGAATGTTCCGGTATGAATATTCTCTTAGTCAATACCTTTCATTACAACCGTGGTGGTGATTGCGTATATACCTTTGAACTTGCCAATTTACTCGGGAGTAAGAGACATAAAGTTGTGCATTTCGCAATGGAACACCCCTTCAATTTTACAAGCGAATATTCCGGATATTTTGTTCCAGAAATCGACCTTGCCGAAGAACTGAAAAAGAAAAGTTTCGGCGCGGGCGTGCGAGTTCTGAAAAGGACGATCTATTCGAACCTCGCGAAGAAAAAGTTGAGTGGGCTGCTCGACAATCACCGCGTGGATATCGCCCACATCCAGAACATTCACGGCCATATTACGCCTTCGATCTTTCATGTCTTAAAAAAGAAAAATATCCCCATTGTATGGACGCTTCATGATTATTTTCTATTATGCCCTAACAGCAGTTTTTATTCAAAAAACAGAGTTTGTGAAGCCTGTAAAGGAAATAAATTCTATAATGTCGTGATAAATAAATGCCGAAAAAATTCTTTCGCCGCAAGCTTTATTGTTATGTTTGAAGAGTATATTCACAGGCTGTTGGGTCTTTTGAAAATAGTTGATTATTTTATTACTCCCAGCAGGTTTATGCGTGATAAATTTATTCAATACGGTTTTCCGGTAGATAAGATTATGCATATTCCTAATTTTATTAATATAAATAAAAATAACGAAACAGAACAAGATGGAGAAGAGACATATATTCTTTATGGAGGTCGTCTTTCGTATGAGAAAGGACTGAAGACTTTAATCCGAGCTTTTTCATTGGTGAAAGGAACAAGGTTACTGATTGCTGGTGATGGCCCATTGAGGCAAAAGCTTGAAGAGGAAGTTGACGAAAATCGGTGGTCAAGGATAGAGTTTACTGGCCATCAGAATCGAGAAACCCTTTTGAAACTCATTCGAGACGCAATCTTTGTTACTCTACCATCTGAATGTTATGAAAACTTTCCGTATACTATCCTTGAGGCATTTGCAGAGGCGAAGCCAGTTTTAGGTTCACAAATAGGAGGCATTCCTGAGTTGGTCAAACATCGCGAGACCGGTTTGCTTTTTGAACCGGGCAATGCCCATGATCTGGCCGAGAAGATTAAATGGCTGCTTGACCATCCTGAAGAGAGAAGAGAGATGGGAATGAGGGCGCGGGAATTGGTTTTGGAAAAGTATAACCCGCACTTACATTACAAACAGTTAATCAAAATTTATAAAAAGGCTCTTGAAAGACACAAAACACTTTGATTTATTGACATTCCGGGGAAATTTATTATAATAAAAATTAAGAAAAAGCAATGAATGTTATGATCATCAACGGAGGTTCTATCTTCTACACAACCGTTTCCATCCTGACTGAATGCAGTAACTTCATGAAAAACAAGGGCTGATATGGAGTGTGCAGTCATTACCACATACCGGTGCAATGCCCGTTGCCAGATGTGTAATTCCTGGAAGTCACCGAGTAAACCTTCTGAAGAGTTTGATCCGAAAATTTTGGAAAAGATACCCGGCGGGATGAAACGTCTTAATATCACCGGAGGTGAACCTCTTTTAAGACAGGACTTACTGAAGATCGTCGAAATTCTCCGTAAGAAAACAGGCAGGCTCGAGATAAGCACCAATGGATATTTTACCGACAAGATTATCGACATCGCAAGGAAGTTTCCTGATATCACGATCAGAATCAGTGTTGAGGGTTTGCCGGAAAAGAATGATATGTTGAGAGGTATAAAGAATGGTTTTGACCACGCCTTAAGGACGCTGCTTGAATTGAAAAATCTGGGCGTGAAAGATATCGGCTTTGCTATCGTCATTTCGCATAATAATATTTCTGAACTCCTGATGCTCTACGAGTTGACTGCAGGGCTCGATGTCGAGTTTTCGCAGTCCACGATGCATAATTCCTTTTATTTCCATAAATTCGACAACCGTATCGAACAGATTGAATATGTCGCTGAGGTGATGAATAGATTCATAAAGCGGCTTTTGACTTCAAAGAGAAAGAACCTGAGGATGCGGGTTAAGGATTGGTTCCGGGCATACATTAATATGGGATTACTCGGATATATGGAGGGTAAAGCGAGGCCTATCCCTTGTGGAGCCGGAACCGACAGTTTCTTTGTCGACCCCTGGGGCAGGGTGCTTGCCTGTAATGGTTCTGATGAGCCCTGGGTGATGGGGGATTTGAGGACGCAGAGTTTCGAAGAGATATGGTATTCTGAACAGGCGGAAAAAGTCCGCGGATTTGTCCGTGATTGTCAGAAGAACTGCTGGATGATCGGTACTTCGGTGCCGGCGATGCGTAAGAAGTTCTGGGTTCCGTTTTATTGGGTGATGAAAAATCGTCTCCGGCTTTTATTGGGAAAAGGGATCGTTCTTGAGTGATGAAGATTGTTTTTGTGGGACAGAAAGGTGTACCGGCGAAATTCGGAGGTATCGAAAGACATGTCGAGGAATTGGGCTGGCGGCTTGCCGAGAGAGGCCATTCGGTAATCGTATACAGCCGCCGCCATTATAATTGTTTCAGCGGAATTTATAGAAATATGCGGGTCGTTTCTCTGCCCGCCATAAAACAGAAACATACCGAAATGATTTCCCACACCTTCTTGTCCCTGTTTGATCTTCTTGATAAGAAGGTTGATATAATCCACATCCATGGTGTTGACCCGGCGTTGATCTCTTTTATTCCGCGGTTGAAAACAAAGGTGGTCGTTACTTCACATGATCGGGCGTATCGTCGGGAGAAGTGGGGACCGATCGCCAAGAAATTTTCACGGATGGCGGAGCGGGTCTTCATCGTTTCCCCCCATAAGAAGATAGTCGTATCACAGACCTTGAAAAAATATTATGAAGAGAAATATGATTGCGAGGTCGTGTATATCCCCAATGGTGTCGAGATTCCTAAAGAGCAGGGAAGTGCAGAGCTCGGGAAATTCGGACTTTCCAAGGGTGAATATTTTCTCTTTGTGGGAAGGATCGTTCCTACCAAGGGATGTGAGATATTGATCGAGGCGTTTAAAAGGATGAAGACCGACAAAAAATTGGTGTTCGCCGGCGGCAGTTCTTATACTGACAGTTATTACGAAAGGCTGAGGCGTAAAGCCGACAAACGGGTGCTCTTCCTGGGTTATCGTTACGGCAAAGAATTGGCTCAATTGTATGCCAATGCCTACTGTTTTGTTATGCCTTCTGAAGTCGAGGGATTGGCGTTGACGCTTCTCGAGGCGATGTCGTATAAGAGGTGCGTTATATATTCAGACATTCCGGAGAACGTCGAAGCCGCCCGTGATGCAGGTATAGCCTTCAGGAACAAAGATGTTGACGACCTGGCGGCTAAGATCGATCTTGCGTTGCAGAATCCTTCTTTATGCCGGGAGCTTGGAGCAAAGGCGAGGAAGAGGGTGGAGAATGAATATGATTGGGACCGGGTCGTGGATCAAACTGAAGAACTCTATCAAACTCTATTGGAGGAATGATTTGTTGACATTCCCGAAAAACTTATTATAATATCGATTAAAGAGAAATTATGAATGTTGCGGTTGTCGGCGTTGGTTATTGGGGGCCGAATCTGGTGCGGAATTTTTTTAATCATTCGGCGGTTGATAAACTTTATTGCTTTGACGTCAATAAAGACCAGACAAAGAAGATTTGTGAAAGATACCCGGGAGTGGAGTGTGTAGACAGTTATAATGAGATACTCAGGAACGAAAATATCAGCGGGGTGGTCCTGGCTACCCCGGTGGCGACCCATTTCCCACTTGCCAGACAGGCTCTGGAGTACAATAAAAACGTATTTGTCGAAAAACCGCTGACTTCGAATACGGCTGAAGCACAGATGCTTGTAGAACTGGCGCGAAAGAAATCCCTTGTTCTCATGGTGGATCATATTTTCGTCTATAACGGAGCGGTGCGAAAGATAAAAGAGCTTATCGACGTCGGTGAGGTCGGTGAGATCATGTATTTTGATGCGGTTCGAATAAATCTCGGTCTCTTCCAGAAAGACGTGAATGTATTGTGGGACCTGGCACCCCATGATCTTTCGATCATGGATTATCTTCTCAAAGAGAAACCAAGGGCAGTGGCGGCAGTGGGCCAGAGCCATTACACTGAACTTGAGGATATCGCTTATTTAACCCTCTTTTTTGATAATCACTGTATCGCGCATATTCATGTGAGCTGGCTGGCTCCGATAAAGGTCCGAAGAGTTATAATCGGCGGTACGAAAAAGATGATTTTACTTGATGACGGTGAACCTGTGGAAAAAATAAGAATTTATGATAAGGGGATAGAGACGACGGCGAAAGACGGTGCTTCAGAAACACTTATTCAGTACCGCTCCGGTGGTGTTTCTTCGCCGAAGTATGATACAACAGAACCACTGGCAAGGGTCGTTGATGAGTTCATCCGGGCGATTGAGAAAAAAGCGGATCCCTTAAGCGACGGTGTTGCGGGATTGAATATCGTTAAGATTCTGGAAGCGGCTGAGGAGTCCATCAGAGGTAAAGGGAAGCTAATAGAACTGCGTGGATGAAAAATTTCAGAATCAGTGGGAGGTGCAGTTTTCATGAATTATTTTTTGCAAGAGTGATGACGGATTCTTGAAAGGAGAAGGGATGGAAGTTCCGTTCATGGATTTGAAGAGGCAGTATGAGAATATAAAGGAAGAGATCGACGACGCCATCCAGCAGACGATCGATTCCTGTGCTTTTGTTTCGGGAAAGATGGTTCAGAGGTTCGAAGAGAATTTCGCCCGCTACTGTGGTTTGAAATACGCCGTCTGTGTTTCAAACGGTACGAGTGCCTTATATGCTGCATTGAAAGCGCTGGATATCGGAAAGGGTGACGGAGTTGTTACGGTTCCCTTTACATTCATCGCGACGGTTGAGGCGATAAGGATGACCGGCGCACGGCCTTTGTTCGTCGATATCGACAGAGAGTCATACAATATGTCGACCACGGCGCTTAATCGATATATTGAAGATTCCTGCTCCTGGGATGGAGTGCGTAAAGTATTGATCGATAAGAAGAATAATGTGTTGATCAGAGCCATTATACCGGTGCATCTTTACGGCCAGATGTGTGATATGGAACCGATTATGAAAATCGCCCGCAAATATAATCTCTGCGTACTGGAGGATGCCGCTCAGGCACACGGCGCTTCCTATAAGAACAGGAAAGCCGGTTCGATCGGCGATCTCGGTTGTTTTTCTTTTTATCCGAGTAAAAATCTGGGGGCGTTCGGTCAGGGCGGAGCGGTTGTGACGAACGACGATAAACTCGCCGGACAAGTACGGATGATCATCGACCACGGGCAGAAGGCGAGGTACCAGCATATTATTGAGGGATGGAATTTCAAGATGGACGGTTTTCAGGCGGCGGTTCTCAATGTGAAATTGAAGTATCTTGATGAATGGAATGAAGCGAGGCGTACGAAGGCAGGGCTCTATAGTGTACTGCTTAAAGAAGTTCCGGATGTTCAGCTGCCTTCCGAGCTATCGGATAGAAACCATATTTATCATCAGTATGTCATACACACGGATGATCGTGAGGGACTGCAGGGATATCTGAGGGATCATGGAGTGGGTTCGTCGATTCATTACCCGATTCCGGTTTATCTCCAGAGTGCCTATGAACATCTTGGATACAAGAAGGGTGATTTCCCGACAGCGGAGAATTGCGCTTCAGGGGTTCTATCGCTTCCAATGTTTCCCGAATTGACACAGGAAGAGATTGAATATGTGTGCAGGAAAGTCAAGGATTGGCGTAATCGAAAGAGTTAACTTAAATTGATATTTTTATTAACTGATATCATCGTAATTCTATTATCATTCATTCTCGCTTTATCGTTCAGATTCGGCGGGTTCGTCGAGGTCGTTCAACATCAACATTCGACTCTTGCTTTTCTTCTGGGCACAACTATTTTATTGTCATACTTCAATAATCTGTACGAACGTTATGTCTATGTATTGAAGGTGAAACTTTTTTTCAAAATTATAAAATTGTGGCTATCAGTCTTCCTGGTCTATTTGATAACGGCATTCTTCACAAAATACAGTTTTTTGTTCGACAGCCGTGCTTCGATTATATTATATCATCTTTTTCTTTTGATCTTCCTGCTGATCTTCAAACTGTTGATAGTCCCGAGATTGCTCGGCATCCGCTACCGGAAAGATACACGGAAGATTCCCTGTCGGTTCATCGGTTCTTCAAAGTATTTGGATTCGATAAAAGGGTTTTTCAAAGAAAATTCTCTCCTCGGTTTCCGCTTACATAACAACCCTGGTGATAAGGCCGAGGATGGTGAGCCGAGAGAATATTTTTTATACAGTGAAGCGACGGATTTCGAAAAACTATATAGAGAAGTGAAGAAATTTATAGTAGCCGGAAAACCGCTGCACGTGGCGTCAAAACTTTTTAATACTTTGAATCTGAATTGGGAATGGGGATATTTTGAAGGAATCCCGATATACACTTTCCGACTGAAAAACAACGGTGTGGTCCGGAATTCCTGCAGAAGGTGTCTCGACATTATCGGAGCTTTGATTTCAATCATTATTCTGGCACCGTTGTTTATAATCATCGCACTGGCGATCAAACTCGATTCCAGGGGTCCGATCATCTATACACAAAAAAGATGCGGTGTGGACGGGAAGGAATTCGTGATGTATAAATTCCGTTCGATGATCGATTCCCGGGATAAAGAGAGAGACAGAGAACTTATCTGCAGGAGATATCTTGAACAGGAGGTCAATAAGGAGAAACTGATAGACAAAAAAGAGATAACCTTTGTCGGCTCCATTCTCAGGCGGACGTCTCTGGATGAACTTCCACAGTTTATAAATATCTTGAAGAGTGATATGAGCCTTGTCGGTCCCCGGCCGCCTCTTCTGTATGAGGTGAAATATTACAAAGATTGGCATCGGGATAGACTTCTGGTGAAGCCGGGATTGACCGGTTTGTGGCAGGTCTATGGTCGGGGAACCATGCCCTGTGATTTATCCATCTTTCTTGATCTGATATATGTGATCAACCGTTCTCTGAGTCTGGATTTGAAGATGATATTGAGGACCATCCCGGTCGTCATTCTGGGGAAAGGGGCGTATTGATTATTCGATTCAAGAAAACAACTTTTCTAATCATAACGGTTGATAGCGATGCATAAATTGATTTTATATTTAATCGACCTCATAACCATCTGCGCTGCCTACATCTTCGCCATGCTGTTGCGTTTTCATGGATTGGTGGACACCGCCCATAATCAATGGATGACTTTATTCTTTTTGTTGATTATGATCCCGATTGTCTTCTATTTCTACGATCTGTATAATCATCTGCTCTACACTCAGCGTCCGCGTATTTTCTTCAAGTTTATGAAGGCATGGTTGGTTACTCTTCTGCTCTATGTGGTTGTCGGATTTCTGACAAAATATTATTTTTTGATCGAGAGTCGTATTTTCATCACTTTCTTTTATATCTTCGCTTTGATTCTTTTCTTTTTCATAAGAATAATATGCGCGAAGAAAATTCTGGAGTATTATTTCAAATACACCGGAAGAATTCTTTGTTGTAAGTATATCGGTGCACCTGAATTGTTCAAACCTCTGGAGAGGTTTTTCAAAAACAACGGTGTGACGGGTTTGAAACTCGTATGCCGCGAAGAAACCGATACTGAGCACAACACACAACAGGAGATCTTTCTTTACAGCGAAGCGGAAACGTTCGAAAGACTCTACAACGAAATAAAAGAGAATACCAGACACGGTATGGTGGTCCACGTCGCCTCACTTCTCTTTAAAGAGCTCGATTTGAAATGGGAATGGTGTTCTTTCAACGGCGCCCCTGTGTATACCTTTCATCAGAAAGAAAACCAGTTCTGGAGGGAACGGATAAAAAGATGCATCGATTTCTTCGGCGCGTTGTTCTGCCTTTTTATCCTCGCTCCCTTTTTCCTTTTGATCAGTATCGCAATCAAGCTGGATTCACGTGGCCCGGTCATCTATAAACAGAAAAGATGCGGGAAAGGAGGTAAGACATTTACTTTCTATAAATTCAGGTCAATGTATGAGCATGAAAAACCGGAGACCGTACTCGAGGCGGAGTTTAATCATTACCGGAATTCGCGGGTTTCCAAAATGGAGATACTCGACAGCGAATATATCACTCCGATAGGGAAGATTTTAAGAAAGACCTCAATCGATGAATGGCCGCAGTTTATAAATATTTTAAAGGGTGAGATGAGCTTGATCGGCCCGAGACCCCACCGTCCCCATGAGGTGAAGTATTATAAAGAATGGCACAGGGACCGTTTAAGCGTGAACCAGGGACTTACCGGTTTATGGCAGATCTACGGTCGCGGTGAAATCCCTTCTGACCGCTCCATCTTTCTCGATCTGATATATGTGATCAACCGTTCTTTATCCCTTGATATCAAACTCCTTTTTCAAACCATCCCGGCGGTCGTCCTGGGGAAAGGGGCGTATTAGGATGGATGTCGGTTCAGTTGATCTTCTGTTTTTGGAGAAGAGATGAACATTATTCTTCTGACACTCTTTGCCGTCTATCTGCCGCATACCCTCCGGCAGAACGAAATACTGGAAGAACTCCAGGTACGCGGAGCAGCTGCAGTCGAGTTTGTCGGGATACGGCCCTATGATACAAAAGAGATAAAACTGCCCGCTGATGATTCTCTGACAAAAAGATTGCGGATACCGGTCTTTGCTGCGGACTATAAATACGATACCGTCTCTGTGCTGCGTGTTTATCCCTGCCTCTCTTATGATTACTCAAGGGTTTCCCTTCTTGTTCAACCGGTGGTCAAGTTCGGCGAAGACAGCCTGCCGCCCTATCGGGTTTTTATGGAACTCTTCTCAGCCGATTACGAACGGGGTTATTTGAGTTATAGAACCGGCGGGCTTTCTTTGTTCATCGGCAGGGAACGTTTTTCTGTGGGCCCTTCACCACGTTATAATCTCCTGCTCTCCGGCTGCTCGGCGCCGATGGATTGGCTGCACTATTCATTGAGAATGGAGAAGGTAAGATTGTCTTTCTTTTTGAGCCGTCTGAATGATTTATATGATAAACCCCTGGAATTCATCGGAGATACCATCACCCGATATATAAATGCTGAGCGCTACCTTACTTTGAAACGGCTTGATCTCACAGTAGGTGACTGGTTAAATTTGGGATTGTCCGAAGGAGCGGTCTTCGGTGGTGAAAACTATTCCTTAGAGATCTACCATTTCAATCCTGTCGTTTTTATTCAGGCATACCAATATAACTGGAATAAAGACGTCAATTTCTTCCTGGAATTCGATACGAAGCTGTTTTTTAATAATTTAGGTGTTTATGCTTCACTGTTGCTCGATGATTTTCAACTTGAGCCTGATCCCAACGGTGAACCCAATCATATAGGGTTTAATATCGGCTTTGAAGTAGCAGACCCTTTTGCAATACGAAGAACCTTCTGGATGACTGAATACACCGCGGTTTCAAGATATACATATTGCCATTTTATTCCTTTTCAGCGTTATCAATACCTGGGGACGCCCATCGGTGCACCGTTCGGTCCTGATTACGATGAACTGTACACCAAGTTCATTTACCATATGAAACCGGCGTTTGACATCTACACCCGGCTTTCTTATTTGAGAAAAGGAGAGACAGAAATCGAGGCATTATGGCCTATTCCGGAATGTCCGCGACAGGAAGGCATTTTCTTTCCGAAGAATAATTTTTTGTCGGGTATAGTGCAAAAGAATTCTACCATTGAAACGGGAATTCGTTTCTATTTTAATAAATACTGCAGTGCGGATGTCCGGGTCGGTTATTTCCACGCAAAGAATTTCCGCCACGAACGCGGAAGGGTGGAGAACTCCTTTGTCGGCGGTTGCTGTTTTACCTTGCTCTATTGGTGATGTCTATTTGGTTAAACCAAAACTTTAATATAATAGAGATATATCTTTATATATAATGACTTGATTTTGTTGATTCATATATAAAATTTTCATTGATAATTATTGACAACCACGTGAAAAATGGCTATAATTAATGGCTTGCTGAATATCTATCTAACCAATCACAATGGTCAGCTGGTCTTGGTTGTTTCAATGTAGCTGACAACGGCGGTAGCCTGCCCGGATTGGTTGATTATTCTGTTGTATTTTTCACTTCTCTGTAATTCATAATTTAATAACTAAATCACTGGCAAAGGAGGTTTATGGCATTAATCAATTTCAACAACGAGCAGAAACTTATCGAGAATGAGATAAGAAAATTCGCTCAAAACGAACTTGAGCCTTTATCAGCCGAGATTGATAAAGAAGGAGTATTCCCGGCGGAACTTATAAAGAAGTTATTCGATCTGGGATTTTTTAATCCATCCATTCCGGAAAAATACGGCGGTGCCGGTCTTGACGCCACGAGTCTCTGTATCATTCTTGAAGAGTTATCCAGAGTATGTGCCTCGATCGGGACGATCATCGTGGCGAACAACTGTTTGGTTTCTTACCCGTTAATGAAGTACGCGCCGCTTGAAAAGAAGGAGCATTATCTCGGCAGGCTCGGCAGGGGAGAGATCGGCGCTTATTCAACGCTGCCCCAATTCGATTCTGAAAACAATGAGATGGAATTAAAAAAGGCGAATGAAAGTGTCGTAATCAGAGGGAAGAGGAGTTTTGTTTTGAACGGCGAAGCCGGTGATATTTTTGTTCTTCCTTTTTCCTCGGCGGAGAAAATTTCGCTCTGCATATTCAACAAGACGGACGGTGTTGAGTTGAATAAACAGAATATTCTTGGTTTAAGGGCGGCGGGTATCACCACTTTTGAAACAGCGGGGATTGAGCTGTCGTTGACCGATTGCGTCTGCTGCGATGTAACTGTCGAGGATTTCTTCAAAGAAGTGCAGGCGTTTGCGAGTATCGGTTTTTCCGCTGTGCTTCTTGGAATCGCCGAGGCGGCGTATGACAACTCGGTGAAGTATTCAAAAGAGCGTAAACAATTCAAACGCGCAATTTGTGAATTCCCCATGGTGCAGCAGATGCTTGTCGATATGAAGACCAGAATCACTGCATTGAGATTGATGGTGTATGAAGCCGCAAAGAAATTTGATTGTGGAGAACCTTATGTAATGGCGGCTTATCTTGCGAGACTCTACGCAGGAGAAGCCGCGGTCTTCGCCGGAACCAATTCGATCCAGATCCACGGCGGCTACGGATATACAAAAGACTATCCTGTAGAGCGTTTTCTTCGGGATGCCAAATCACTACAGGTGCTGGAGCTGCTGCCTATGGAAGCGGTTACCAGGAGCGTAAAGGAGATTTTAGCATGATACTGGACGAGAAATATATTAAATTCAGAGAGTCGGTGAGGGATTTCGCCGAGAAGGAAGTGGCACCCCGGGCAAAAGAGCTTGATATGAAAGATCAATTCCCCTGGGACCTGGTTAAGCGAATGGCGGAGTTAAAACTTCTTGCCCTTTACGTGCCTGAAGAATACGGCGGTGCAGGGCTTGATGTACTTTCTTATGCACTTGCGGTCGAGGAGATCGGCCGTATCTGCGGTTCAACCGGGATCTTTCTCGCCGCCCATTCTTCACTCGGGGTTTATCCTCTGTTTGTTGCCGGTTCTGAAGAGCAGAAACAGAAATATCTTATTCCCTTGGCGCGCGGTGAAAAAATCGGTTCGTTCGGCCTTACTGAGCCGAATGCAGGAAGCGATGCCGCAGGGACCCAGACCACGGCGAAACTGGTGGGCGATCATTATGTTGTCAATGGAACAAAACGGTTTATCACTTCCGGTGGGGTTGCGGATATCATCGTTTTCACCGCGACAAAGGATCCTGCAATGGGATATGCCGGAATCTCTGCTTTTATCGTGGAAAAGGGCACCCCTGGTTTTTCAGCGGGCAAAGAAGAGGACAAACTCGGTTTACGCGGTTCAATTACCTCTGAACTTATTTTTGAAGACTGTAAGATACCTCGTGAGAATCTTCTCGGTAAAGAGGGTGAGGGTTTTAAGGTTTTTATGCAGACCCTTGACGGCGGCAGAATTTCCATCGGGGCGCTTGCCCTTGGAATCGCCCAGGGAGCGCTTGACGCTTCAACGGATTTTGTCAGGAAACATACAAAGAACGGAAAACCGCTTTACAAAATGCAGGCGGTTCAGGATATGATCGCTCAAATCGCGACCGAGATAGAAGCGGCGCGGCTGCTTATTTACAAAGCGGCGATGCTCAAAGACCGCGGGTTACCTTACACCAAAGAAGCGGCGATGGGAAAATATTATGCTTCGCATATCGGTATGCGGGCGACCAGTACGGCGATCACCATTCACGGGATGATGGGATTGACCAAGGATTATCCTGTTGAGCGATTTATGCGTGACGAAAAACTGATGGAGATCGGAGAAGGAACATCGGAGATTCAGAAGATCGTTATCGCAAGGCAGATTTTAGGAAAGTGAAAGGGGTAAAAGGCATTTCGGAATTCGGATTTCGGATTTCGGAATTAGACCAGAAAAACCAGAACTCTGTCCGCCGAAAAGAGCAGAGAATAGTGAGTGTTATGTAAGGAAGAGTATTGAGAATTTAAAAAAAAGTTTAAAATCAAGGAGGTAAGATGAACTTTGATTTAACCAATGATCAGAAGATGCTGCAGGATCAGGTAAAGAAGTTTGCTGAAGCGGAATTGGCTCCTGTAGCTCCTGAAATTGATAAATCAGGTGAATTTCCCTGGAAGAATATCAAGAAGATGGCTGAACTGGGGCTTCTCGGTATCATTGTTCCTGAAGAATACGGTGGTGCAGGATTTGATTTTGTATCTCTGGCGATCGCGATTGAAGAGATTTCACGGGTTTGTGCAAGTACCGGCGTGATTGTCGCGGTGAACAATTCCCTGGTTTCATATCCGATTCTTCAGTTCGGAACCGAGGAACAGAAGAAAAAATATCTTCCCCTGCTGTGCAGCGGAGAAAAGTTGGGAGCAATGGGAATTACCGAACCGAACGCCGGTTCAAATGTCGCCGGGATGGAAAGTTTCGCCCGCCTGGAAGGCGACCACTATATACTGAACGGCACCAAACGTTTCATTACCAACGGCGGTGAAGCGGGTATCTTTGTGGTATTTGCATATACAAACAAAGAGATGAAGCACAAAGGAATCAGTGCCTTTATCCTTGAACGGGATATGCCCGGTTTTACACTTGGAAAGCATGAAGACCTGATGGGGATAAGGGCGACCGCGAATTGCGAATTGATCTTTGAAGATGTTAAAGTGCCGAAAGAGAATCTTCTCGGTAAAGAGGGTGATGGTTTTAAGATCTGTATGAATACCCTGGATGTATCACGTATCGACATCGGTGCTCAGGCAGTGGGAATCGCTCAGGGTGCATTTGAGGAAGCGATAAAGTATTCCAAAGAGCGGCAGGCATTCGGACAGCCGATATGTAATTTTGAGATGATTCAGTCGATGCTTGCGGAGATGGCTACCCAGATTCAGGCGGCACGGCTGTTGGTGTATTATGCAGGGTATTGCAAGGATAAAGGGCTGCCGAGATTTTCCAAAGAGTCGGCGATGTCGAAATATTATGCGGCTACCATGGCCGTTGATGTTACACGTAAAGCGGTTCAGATCCACGGCGGCTATGGGTATACAAAGGATTATCCTGTGGAAAGGATGTATCGCGACGCCAAAATCCTTGAACTCTATGAAGGAACATCAGAAATCCAGAAGATTGTCATTGCTCGGGATCTGGTGAGATAAATTTTTTAAATCCGCTGCGGCGGAGCGTAGAAAAGAAAGACCAACAAGGAGGTTATCTTGGAGATTGTTGTCTGCATAAAGAGGGTGGCTCAAACAGCTGAAGCCGATCTTAAGGTCGATGACACCGGCAAGGATATTATAAAAGACCGTTTAACATTTGATATGAATGAATCAGACACCTATGCCCTTGAAGAGGCGATTCTTTTGAAGGAAAAACACGGCGGTAAGGTGACGGTTGTTTCTCTGGGTTCTGTAGATGCTGAGGATACACTGCGGATAGCTCTGGCAAAAGGTGCGGACCAGGCGATCCGAATCAAAGAAGAGGATTTCGGAGACCTCGATGGTTATAAGACGGCGCAGCTCTTGAGCTCTGTGATAAAAGGGCTTACATTTGACATCGTCCTTACAGGTTGTATCGCCACTGATGATTATTATTCACAGGTCGGCGTGGCTCTTGCCGAACTGCTCGGCATTCCACACGCCACCCTGGTTACAAAGCTGGAATTCACTGACGGAAAAATCGATGCCTATCGCGAACTTGAAGGAGGATTGCTTGAACACCTTGAAATCAAACCACCTGCTCTGTTCACGATTCAAACCGGAATTAATGAGCCACGCTATGCTTCCCTGATCGCCATCAGAAGAGCCGCCAAAAAAGAGATCGAGGTTAGGGGGAAGAACGAAATTCCGGTTGAAGGTATAGCGGCGCAGTCGATACTTGAAGAGCTTTACACACCGCCGGTCGGAAAACGGGCTGAGATGCTTACTGGAACCCTGGATGAGATTGCGGCGAAATTCGGCAGTATCATAAAAGAAAAAGGGCTGCTTTAAGAGAGGAGGTTGAGATGGCTGATGTTTTCGCACTGGTTGAGCACCGGCAGGGGAGTATCAGGGATATAACCTATGAACTGCTTACCTGCGGCAGAAAAGCGGCGGCAGACGTCGGTGGTAAACTTACCGCAGTTGTACTGGGATACCAGACCGAGAAGTTTATTGAAAGCTTGAAGACCAGGGCAGACCGTATCCTTGTTGTTGACAATGAGGTCTTTAAAGAATTTAACGCCGAGACATATCAGATAACACTCGCTGAAATTTTAAAGAGATATAACCCTCTTATCACCTTGATCGGACACACTGCTTCTGGTATGGATATCTGTCCGTCACTCGCTGTTCAGATGAATCTGCCTTTTACCACTGATTGCCTTGGCCTTGAGGTGAAGGGGCAGGAGCTTTGGGTGACCCGTCAGATGTATGACGGAAAATTGAATGCGCGCGTACGCCTGCAGGAGAGCGGTTCTTACATTCTTACCATACGCAGCGGATGTTTCCCCGCTGAGGATTCTGGTTTGAGTGCGGAGATAGAGAGGTTTGAACCACCGATTACTGCTCAACCTGAATACCGTAAGTTCATTGAGTATGTCGAGGCCGCGGTTGGTGAGGTCGATATTACAAAGGCGGACATTGTCGTGAGTGTGGGGAGAGGAATTAAAGAGCAGTCGAATCTTCCGGTAATAGAAGATTTCGCTTCGGCGATCGGCGGAGTCCTGGCGTGTTCAAGGCCGATCGTTGACGCCGGCTGGCTTCCCAAAGACAGGCAGGTGGGTTCTTCGGGAAAGACGGTGAAACCAAAGGTATATATTGCCCTGGGTATTTCAGGTGCATTTCAACACCTTGTGGGAATGAAGGGTTCTGATACCATCATTGCGGTCAATAAAGACCCCAATGCTCCGATATTCAATGAAGCCGATTACGGGATTGTCGATGATCTCTTTAAAGTCGTCCCTGTACTGAAGAACAAAATCATGGAATTGAAGGAAATGAAAGGATAGAAATAATGGGCAGTTCAATAAGAATAAATCCTGAGATTCGGGATACAATCATCGAGTCAGGTGGGGAAGACGTTGTCAAATGTTATCAATGCGGGCGGTGTATGCCGGCATGCCCGTGGAATCTTCTCGACAACCTGAATTATACTACCTACCGTTTCTGTCAGCGAATAAAGCTCGGTGCGATAATCGACGGCGAGAAGAAAGAGGATGTGGCTACAGACACCATAGAGGTATTCAGATGCGTGGGGTGTGACAGTTGTCTTCATGAATGTCCGCGTGGTATAAATCTGTCTGATATCCTGCGCGCCGTGCGCAGAATCTTGGTCGATTACGATTCATATCCGGCAGAGTTGAAGAGTGTGGTATCACGACTTTACAGTTCAGGTAACCCCCTCGGAGAACCGGCAGAGAATCGGGGGGATTGGGCAGAGGGATTGGGTCTTGTCCGGTTTGATGAATCATGCGAGTATTTGTATTTTCCCTGCTGTATTCCCTGTTATGACGCCCGCGCCCGTAAGGTCGCTCAGGCTACTGCCCGAATTCTGAAACAGGCTAATGTCAGGTTCGGCATAATCGGTGAGCAGGAATTTTGCTGTGGTGAGGCGGTAAGAAGGGTCGGTGCTGAAAAAGTTTATCAAACCGCGCGCGACACCAACCTGAAGTTGTTCAAAAAATTCTCAGTGAAGAAAGTGCTGACGACTTCACCGCATTGTTATAAAGTATTCAAGGAAGATTATCAGGAAGAGGACGGCGAACTCGAGGTATTACATATTTCCCAGCTCTTTTATCGATTGATTAAGGAAAAAAGATTGACTCCTGAAAAGGAATTCAATAAGACAGTGGTATATCACGACCCCTGCACACTCGGCAGACAGATGAGTGTCTTTGATGAACCCCGGGAAGTGCTGAAGAGCATCCCCGGTTTAAAACTCGTTGAGATCCCGGTCTTCAACCGGGAATTCAGTGTATGCTGCGGCGCCGGTGCTATGGGTCTATGGCGTGATTGGCCTCAGGATGAGCGGTTGACCAATCTGCGGATAGAACAGATTCTGCGTACCGGTGCAGAGGTGCTTGCCGTTGCCTGCCCTTATTGTCTTCAGATGTTTGAAGAGACTCTGAAGTCAATGAAGATAGAGATGCCGGTGATGGATATCGCAGAGATCCTTATGCAGTCAACATTGTAAAATTTTTCAAGTTTCGAGATTTGACCCCACACGCCCCTCCAGTTGGGGTATTCCGGACGGCTTTTCGCAAACTCTATACAGTGCCTTTAAATACGCTTATCAGAGTAATGTTATGACTGGTGGCCAGTAAACAAATGGGTACCAGTCGATCCCTATATGATACCGATGAAATATACAGTTATTGGTCGAAGACTGATAGATGGGCCAACAGACTTAAAAGCGACTGCATTACCTAATAGTAATAATATTAAACTTACTTGGTCTGATAATTCTCAAAATGAATTAAAATTTATTATTGAAAGGCGTATTGAAAGTCAAACCTGGTTTGAGCCCTATGATAGTGTTGGCAGAAATGTTACTCAGTTTGCTGATGATGTTCAATTTGGACATAAATATACTTATATGGTGCGGTGTTATGAGGCAGGTTATCAGCATTTATCATCGTGGTCTAATGAAGCACAGAATGTTTGTGGTGCCCTTGCCCAATCTTCCTATCCCAGGATGTCGGCGTTTAACAATTTGTTGGATTTTTACTGAACAATTCATTCCAATCTTCTCCTACAACTATAGTTAATACATCATCAATAACACAATATTCTTCAATTGGTTATGACCCTGGGGGTCGGCTTGTGGTGTTGGTTCAGGAATCTGCTTGGGGTCCGTTGCGATTATATACCCTGTTCACCCCTTGACAGGTAAAGATTTTTCATTATAAACAATAACTGAATGGAAAACAGTTCCGCCAAAAAGGATTTTATCCGGGAAATTATCCAGAATGACCTGGCTACGGGTAAACACAAGTCAATCCACACACGCTTTCCACCGGAGCCGAACGGCTATCTCCATATCGGTCATGCCAAGGCGATCTGTCTTAATTTCAGTATCGCCGAGGAGTTCGGCGGACTCTGCAATCTACGTTTTGACGATACAAATCCCCTGAAAGAAGAGCAGGAATATATCGACGCAATCAAAGAAGATATCCGCTGGCTCGGTTTTGATTGGGGGGAGCGTGAATATTATGCTTCTGATTATTTTGATCAGCTCTATGAATGGGCGGTGAAACTTATCAAAGACGGAAAGGCGTATGTGGATGACCTGAGTGCCGACCAGATCCGTGAATATCGCGGAACCCTGACCAGACCCGGAAAAGAGAGTCCTTTTCGGAATCGGAGTATTGAGGAGAATCTTGAGCTTTTTGAACGGATGAAGGCGGGAGAGTTCCCCGACGGTTCAAAGGTGCTGCGCGCCAGGATCGATATGGCTTCACCCAATCTCAATATGCGTGACCCGGTTATGTATCGGATTCTTCATAGATCTCATCACCGACAGGGTGACAAATGGTGCATTTATCCGACCTATGATTGGACACATGGCCAGTCTGATTCGATCGAGCGCATCACCCATTCCCTGTGCTCGCTTGAGTTCGAGGATCACCGTCCGCTTTATAACTGGTTCCTTGAGCAGCTCGGGATTTACCATCCCCGTCAGATCGAGTTCGCCCGACTCAACCTCACTTACACTGTTTTGAGCAAACGGAAATTGCTCCAACTTGTGGAGGGCGGCTATGTGGAAGGCTGGGATGATCCGCGTATGCCCACACTTTCCGGGCTGCGCAGGCGTGGTTACACCCCGGAGTCGATCAGGGATTTTTGTGCACGTATCGGGGTGGCGAAAACAAACAGTGTAATAGACATTTCTTTACTCGAACACTGCCTGCGCGAGGACCTCAACAGGCGTGCCCAGCGTGTTATGGTTGTCCTGCGTCCCCTGCGGGTGGTTATTGATAATTATCCGGAAGATAAAGTGGAAGAACTGGACTGCATTAATAATCCCGAGGACCCGGGTATGGGTACCCGCAAAGTTCCTTTTTCACGGGTTCTTTATATTGAAGAGGATGACTTTCGGGAAGAGCCTCCGAAAAAATTCTACCGCCTGGCACCGGGTAGAGAAGTCCGGCTCCGTTATGCATACTTCATCACCTGCAACAGGGTGGTCAAAGATCAGACCGGTAAGGTCGTTGAGTTGCACTGCACTTATGATCCTGCGACCCGCGGCGGTGATGCCCCGGATGGGCGGCGTCCCAAAGCGACACTCCACTGGGTTTCGGCAAAACACAGTGTAAGGGCTGAAGTGCGGTTGTATGACCGCCTCTTTACAAAGCCGAATCCTGATGATGTTGAAGAAGGAAGAGATTTTAAGGATAATATAAATCCGGATTCACTGGTGGTTCTAACTCAGTCTCGTATAGAGCCGAGTCTGGCACATGCAAAACCCGGTGAACGTTATCAATTTGAACGGCAGGGCTATTTTTGTGTGGACCCGGATTCGTCAGGCAATAAACTTGTTTTCAATCGAACCGTTCCGCTGCGCGATACCTGGGCAAAGATCGAGAAAGCCCTACAGAAGGCGGGTAAGCAGTGATTTCCCTGAAAAAATTATTAAAGGGTGACAAAAGGACCGTTGCGCAAGCCATCAGTGCGGTCGAAAACAACAGTATCCCGCAAATCCTGGAGAAGATCTTTCCATACACGGGTAAGGCATATCATATCGGCATCACCGGTCCACCGGGGGCGGGTAAGTCCACTCTGGTTAATTCAATCGCAAAGAATCTGCTTCGGTTGAATAAAAAAATAGGTATCATCGCAGTGGACCCGACTTCACCGTTTTCCGGAGGAGCTCTGCTCGGCGACCGCATCAGGATGACTGAACTGGCGCTTCATAAGAACATTTTCATCAGGAGTATGGCGTCGCGCGGCAGTCTCGGCGGTCTCGCCCGTAAAACCAAAGATGTTATCTGGATACTCGATGCTTCAGGTGTGGATTATATTCTTATTGAGACGATCGGTGTGGGCCAGGTGGAACTGGATATTGCCCAGGTGTGTGACACCACAGTGGTCGTTTTGGTGCCTGAATCAGGTGATTCAATCCAGGCGATGAAGGCAGGCCTCCTGGAGATCGCGGATATTATGGTTGTTAATAAAGGTGACCGAGAGGGGGCTGAACGTCTGACAATGGAGTTGAAGTTCGCCTTTGAGTTAAAGGATCAAAATGTCGGCTGGCATTTCCCGATTCTTACAACAATCGCCACTGAAGATAAAGGTATTGAAGAGCTTGTCGCGAAGATTCAGGAACACAGGGAGTATCTGGAAAAGAGCGGTGCACTTGAGCGGGAGCGAAAGAATAAACTTATGCACAGAATAAACGAGTTGATTGAAGAGAAGATCCGTCTCCATCTTATGGAACATATTATTCCTGAACCAGAACTGAAAAAGATTGTCGATAAGGTCTATCAACGGACCCTCAATCCCTATTCCATAGCAAGAGAGATTACCGATAAGATCCTAAAAATTAAAAGTTAGGAGGGTATTATGAAAAGAGATATTTGGGAAGAAAAAATCAAAACCTGCAAGGAAAGAGATTTCAAGTTTACCACAGTTTCTGGTTTGCCGGTGAAAGCACTGTATACTCCTGATGATCTCAAAGATTTTGATTATGACCGGGACCTTGGTTATCCCGGTGAATTTCCTTTTGTTCGGGGTGTTTATACCAATATGTACCGGGGTCGGCTCTGGACCATGCGGCAGTTTTCTGGTTTTGGAACGCCCCGAGATACAAACAAGAGATACAAATATCTTTTAAAACACGGGCAGACGGGTCTTTCCGTCGCCTTTGATTTCCCCACACTTTATGGCCGTGATTCAGATGATCCTTTTTCCCGGGGTGAGGTCGGTAAATGCGGGGTTGCGATTGATACACTCAGAGATATGGAGATTCTCTTCGACGGAATTCCTCTGGAACAGATATCGACTTCGATGACCATAAATCCACCGGCGGCGATGCTTCTGGCGATGTATCTCGTCGTGGGTGAAAAACAGGGAGTTCCGAAAAAAGTATTGACCGGCACCATTCAAAATGATATGTTGAAAGAGTATCAAGCCCAGAAAACATGGATCTATCCGCCTGAACCGTCCATGCGGATAATCACCGATATCATGGCGTATTGTGCCGAGAAAGTACCCAAGTGGAATACGATTTCCATATCAGGATACCACATAAGAGAAGCGGGGTCAACCGCTTTGCAGGAACTGGCTTTCACCCTGAAGAACGGGTTTACCTATGTGGAATACGGGATACGGGCGGGTCTCTCCGTTGATAAATTCGCTCCGCGTCTTTCTTTTTTCTTCAACTCCCATCTTGATTTCTTTGAAGAGATCGCGAAATACCGTGCCGCCAGAAGAATCTGGGCGCGCCTTATGCAGGATAAATACAATGCCCAGAATCCCCGTTCTTATTTAATGCGGTTCCATACCCAGACCGCGGGATGCACCCTGACCGCCCAACAACCTGAGAACAACATTATGCGTACGGCATTCCAGGCACTCGCTGCAGTGCTCGGCGGCACCCAGTCGCTCCATACCAATTCAATGGATGAGACCTATGCGTTACCAACGGAGAAGGCAGTGAAGATCGCTCTGCGCACCCAGCAGCTGATTGCCTATGAGACCGGTGTTCCCAATACCATTGATCCCTTGGGTGGTTCTTATTATGTTGAAAAACTGACCAATGAACTGGAAAAAGGGGCTTACGAGTATTTCGAGAAGATTGATAAATTGGGTGGTGTGGTCAAGGCGATAGAAAAAGGCTTTTTTCAGAAAGAGATTTCGCGGAGTGCTTATGAATACCAGAAAAAGTTGGAGAGAAAAGAAAAATACCATGTAGGAGTCAATATCTTCGAAGAAGATGAAAAACCGGATATTGAAATTCTCAAGATTCCCAAAGAGGTGGAGCGGGCTCAGATCAAGGCGGTGAAAAAGGTCAGAAGGGAACGCAACAACAGGAAAGTGAAGGAAGCCTTGAAAGACCTCAGAAAAGCGGCGGCAAGCGGTGAAAACCTGATGCCCAGGATTCTCGAGTGCGTCCGTGTTTATGCGACACTCGGCGAGATGTGTAATACCCTGAAAGAAGAATTCGGTGAGTATCACGAACCGATTATCTTTTGAACCGTAACGGGCATATGCGTTTTGCGAATCATTTGAATTATTTATCAGGAGGATATTTATGGGTAGAAAAATAAGAGTCCTTGTCGGTAAACCGGGCCTTGACGGTCATGATCGTGGCGCCAAGGTGGTCGCCGCGGCATTACGTGACGCCGGGATGGAGGTGATATATACCGGTTTACACCAGACCTGTGAAAGTATTGTGGAGGCTGCGATCCAGGAGGACGTTGACATAATCGGTCTTTCGATTCTCTCCGGCGCTCATATGACTTTATTCCCCAGGGTACTGGAATTATTAAAGAAGAAACGCGCCACAGATATCATCGTCATCGGCGGCGGCATAATTCCTGCTGACGATATGAAGAGGCTTGAAAAGAAAGGTGTAAAGAAGCTCTTCGGGCCGGGAACGCCGACGGCCGAGATCGTCGCCTGGATAAAAGAAAATGCGGCAGCCAGGGCAAAGAAAGAGAGCCGCAGAAAGGTTTCAAAGAGGACAAAAAAGAAGACTTCGAAAAAAAGTAAGAAGAAGAGCGGAAAGAGGAAATAGGGGAAAAGGACAGCCTTATGAAATTAGGAAAATTTGAAATTTCCATTATCTCTGACGGCCTGTTCTGGCTCGACGGTGGAGCGATGTTCGGTGTTGTACCGAAAGTCTTATGGAATAAATTGACCCCTGCTGATGAATTGAATCGTATCAAACTGGCTCTGAATTGTTTACTTATCAAGACTCCGGATAAGAAAATAATTGTTGATACAGGGATCGGAGATAAATTGAAGGACAGATTCAAAGAGATGTATCGGATTGAGCGCGAGCAAGGTTTGCTCGGTGCCCTGAAGAATCTCGGCATAAGGCCTGAAGAGATTGATTTTGTTATAAACACCCATCTCCATTTTGACCACTGTGGAGGGAATACATATAAGAAAGACGGGGATATCGTACCTACTTTTCCTGCTGCGGTCTATATTATTCAGAAACAGGAGTGGGATGATGCACTGCACCCGAATGAACGCACCCGGGCGAGTTATCTGTCTGAGAATTTTCTGCCCATTGAGAAGACAGGGCAGCTTAAACTCGTGGAAGGTGATTATGAGGTCGTGCCCGGCATCAAAGCCATTTCAACCAGTGGACACACAAAAGGTCATCAATCAGTCTTTATTGAATCAGAGGATAAAAAGGCGATATATTTCGGTGATTTAATCCCGACTGCATCCCATATAAAGATTCCCTATGTGATGGGTTATGACCTTTTCCCGCTTGAGGTGATTGAGAATAAGAAAAGACTTTTGCAGAAGGCGGAACAGGAGGGCTGGCTGTTGATCTTTGAACATGATCCGAAAAAGACATTCGGTTATCTGGAACAAAAAGATGGCAGACCTGTTTTCAAACCATTGTGAGACAGTGGAGGGTGAGGGTAGAGACATACGGAGGTATTGATGAAGATTAAGGATAAGCTGAAACACCTTGAAGAACTTGAGAAACAAGCAGAACTCGGCGGCGGTGAGAAACGAATAAAAGCCCAGCATGATAAAGGTAGACTCACTGCCCGGGAACGCATCGAGTTGCTGCTTGATAAAGGGACTTTTTCTGAAACCGATAAGTTCGTCACACATCGCTGCATTGATTTTAATATGGCTGAAAAGAAGATACTG
The DNA here is from genome assembly GCA_011052815.1 of candidate division WOR-3 bacterium. Lineage (NCBI taxonomy): Bacteria > Pseudomonadati > Caldifarciminota > Caldifarciminota bacterium. The sequence continues at coordinate 41,578 of DRIG01000072.1, forward strand.
GGTGACGGCGTGGTAACCGGGTATGGAAGAATCAACGGTCGGTCAGTATGTGTCTTTGCTGAAGATTTCACCGTATTCGGCGGTTCTCTGTCAAAGGCATACGCGGAAAAGATTTGTAAACTTCAGGATATGGCTTTGAAGATGGGATGTCCGGTGATCGGGCTGAAGGATTCCGGCGGTGCGAGGATCCAGGAAGGGGTTGACAGCCTTGCTGGTTATACTGATGTCTTTTTACGGAACGTCCTCTCCGCAGGTGTGGTTCCCCAGATTTCCGCAATTATGGGTCCCTGTGCCGGAGGAGCAGTCTATTCTCCGGCAATGACCGATTTTATAATAATGGTGCAGGGTTCTTTTATGTTCTTGACCGGGCCTGATGTGGTTAAAGCGGCAACCCATGAAGAAGTCACTTTTGAAGAGCTCGGCGGTGCGATGGTCCACAATGAGAAATCAGGAGTGGCGCACTTCGCGGTTGAATCAGAGCTCGAATGCATCGAGTTGATAAAGAATCTTCTCTCTTTCATCCCCCAGAATAATCTGGAGGATCCGTCGGTGGTCGATTGCCAGGATGATATCAATCGGATGGACAAAAGTCTGGATACACTCATTCCGGACAGCCCCAATAAACCTTATGATATGCACGAGGTGATAAAGGCGGTGGTCGATAACGGAGATTTTCTGGAGGTGCACAAGTATTTTGCTCAGAATTTGATTGTCGGATTTGCACGATTCAACGGTCGTCCTGTGGGGATTGTTGCGAATCAACCGGCTGTGCTCGCCGGTGTTCTGGACATCAATTCGTCAATGAAGGGTGCCCGTTTTGTTCGGTTCTGCGACTGCTTCAATATTCCGATTGTGACATTTGTTGATGTGCCGGGGTTCTTACCCGGTACTGCCCAGGAATGGGGCGGTGTGATAAAGAACGGGGCGAAACTTCTTTATGCATTCTGTGAGGCGACCGTACCCCGCGTGACGATAATAACCCGTAAGGCGTACGGCGGTGCCTACTGTGTGATGAGTTCAAAACATACCCGTGCCGACATAAACTTCGCCTGGCCCAGTGCCGAGATCGCCGTGATGGGGCCTGACGGTGCAGTAAGGATTCTCTATCGAAAAGAACTCAAGGAGGCAGAGGATCCGAAGGTACTGGAAAAAAAGTTGATCGATGAATATACTGAAAAGTTCGCCAATCCTTTTGTGACGGCGAGCAAGGGATATATCGATGCGATAATAAGACCTTCTGAGACAAGACCGAGAGTCATTGAAGCACTTGAGTTGATCGAAAATAAACGCGACACAAATCCTCCACGCAAGCATGGGAATATACCGTTGTGAGGATCGTTTTAGGTTATACGGTGTTGCTGTGCGTATCGTCTTTCGACACCGTACAACCAACAACCATCTTTCATAAATGTTTAAGAAAATCTTAATCGCCAATCGAGGCGAAATCGCAGTACGTGTGATCAGGGCATGTAAAGAGATGGGGATCAAATCAGTGGGGGTCTTTTCTGATGCTGATAAATCCGCCCTGCACACGAAATATGCAGATGAGGTCTATTATCTGGGCGCGGCTCCGGCAAGAGAGAGTTATTTAAGGATTGATAAAATTATTGAGATCGCCAGAAGTTCTCATGCCGAGGCAATTCATCCGGGTTATGGTTTTCTCGCGGAGAATATCGAATTTGCAAAAGCCTGTGAGGATGCCGGGATTGTCTTTATCGGTCCGACGTCAAAGGCGATTGAATTGCTCGGTGACAAGATTGCTTCAAAAAAGACGATGCGTGACGCCGGCATACCGGTTATTCCGGGAAGTGAGGATGCAGTCAGTGAAGAAGGAGAGGCTGTGGACCTTGCCGAGAAGATAGGATACCCTGTTTTGATCAAAGCGGCGGGCGGCGGCGGCGGTAAAGGAATGCGGGTGGTTAAAGAGAGAGAAGAACTGATCGATGCCATGAAACAGGCGAGGAGTGAAGCTCAGTCCGCATTCGGAAATCCGACGATATTCATTGAAAAATTCCTTGAGGCTCCACGCCATATCGAATTTCAAATTCTTGCAGACAATTATGGTAATGTCGTGCACCTCTTTGAACGGGAGTGCTCGATCCAGCGCCGTCATCAAAAGCTGATCGAAGAATCACCTTCTGCGATTATGACTCCCCAGCTGCGTTCTAAAATGGGAGTTGCCGCAGTGAAGGCGGTCAAGGCATCCAATTACTGTAATGCCGGAACCGTGGAGTTTATGATCGATAAAAATAGGAATTTTTATTTTCTGGAAATGAATACACGATTACAGGTCGAACATCCGGTGACCGAGTTGATTACAGGTGTTGATATCGTGAAAGAGCAGTTCAGGATCGCCGCCGGAGAAAGATTGTCCCTGGATCAGGACACCATTAAGATGTCGGGTGCCGCCATTGAATGCCGTATTTCCGCTGAAGATCCTGAAAACAACTTTGCACCATCCACCGGTAAAATAATTGAATATAAACTACCCGGCGGCATCGGTATACGGGTGGACAGCGGAGTGTATGAAGGCTTTGAGGTTCCGATATATTATGACCCGCTCATCGCCAAACTCCTGGTCTGGGCGCCGACGCGGCAGGAGGCGATTATCAGAATGAAGAGGGCGCTCAATGAATATATAATAAGAGGAATTAAAAGTTCCATACCCTTTCATAAACTGGTTATGGATAACCCCAGATTCCTGGACGGTGACTATGATACTACATTCATCGATAATGTGCTGGGAAAGATCGAGTATAAGAAACAACATTATGATATAGCGGCGATCGCTGCGGCGATAAGAAAGTCACAGGCTGCAAAACGTGCGGTCTTGGTACACGGAAAACAGAGGAAGTCGTATGTCAACCCGTGGAAAATGGCGGGCCGTAAAGCAGGAATGAGGGATAGATAAGATGGCTTATATCGTCAGAGTTGATGATAAAGAATTTAAAGTGGAACTGAAAAAAGAGGGCAAAGATTATAAAGTGCTGATCAACGGTCTTGAAAAGAATGTCGGATTTGTAGCCGGCGGAGAAAGAAGGTTGAGTTTTGTGGTTGATAATAAACCGTTTGACGTCGTCTTTGAGTCGGACGGGCGGGTTACAGTCGCAGATCAAGGATACAGTGTAGAGATCTTTGATGAACAGATTCAGAAGTTGATAAAAGTCGGTCCTGAAAAGAAGCATAAAAAAGAATTCGTGCTCAAGGCATTGATGCCCGGTTTGATAATCCGGGTCGAGGTTAAAGAAGGTGAAGAGGTGGTTGAGGGTCAGGGGCTTCTTGTCATCGAAGCGATGAAGATGCAGAACGAACTGAAGGCCCCGGGAAAAGGAGTCGTGAAAAAGATCTTTATCAAAGAGGGGCAGACCGTGAACAGCGGCGACACCCTGTTGGTAGTTGACAGATATTAAAATATGTGTAAAATTTACCACGGGAATTTCGCTGCTGTAAAGTTTGGTGGACAAAACTATACTAAAGAGGAGGTATAGATGAGTTATATATTACATAGACCAAGGGCCATCAGATATATGATAATGAGCATTTTTTTAGTTATTTTTTTGCCATATCTGAGCCCGGCGAAAACTGTTGAGGTTATCAATCCAGCATTTGGAGACATATACTTTATCAATGATATCCAGACTGTCCAATGGCAGTCAGATTATCTTTTTGATAATGCTCGGATTGAATTGTATAAGGGAAAAGAGTATCTATGCACACTGGCAGCACTGTGTGAAAATGTGGAAACGTTTGAATGGACAGTATCGCAAGGGCTGGTTTCTGGAGAAGATTATCAAATCAAGGTTATTGATACGCAGGATGAAAACAACTATGGTTTCAGCCGGTACTTCAGAATTGCCGCCCACAATCCTATAGATGAAGCCGATTATCCTATGCCAGTTACATATTCCCGTCAGTGGGAAATACATACTGTTGACAATGTTGCTGATGTAGGCTATTTCACAGGCATTGATGTTGATAGCCAGAACCATCCGCATATCAGTTATTATGATGACAGCAATGATGATTTAAAACACGCATATTGGGATGGTTCAGTATGGCATACTGAGGTTGTGGACGCTACGGGTAATGTCGGGACGTGGACCTCGCTTGCTGTCAATAGAAACGACGACAATATTCACATAAGTTATTGCGATGAAAGTAATCGCGATTTAAAATATGCCAGATGGAATGGTTCATCTTGGTCTGTTCAGACCATTGATGGATCGGGTAATCGGGGTGAATATACCTGCATAGCCCTTGATTCAAATGGTAGCCCACATATCAGCTATATCTATGGCGGTTCAGGGGATCTTATGTATGCATTCTGGACAGGAACCATTTGGGGAACTATGTGTGTTGATGATGAAGACGATACTGGACGGTATACCGGAATTGCTATCGACAATAACAATTATCCGCACTTCAGTTACCATGATTACACCTGGAACCTTTGGACTCATCGACATTGGGCAAAATATGCTTATTATACTGGTTCTGGATGGGTCAGGCAATGGGTCGATCAGAGATATTATACAGGATACTACACCTCCATTGCTGTGGATTCGACCAATGTGCCACATATCAGTTATCAGGGTGCCAGTCATTGTGATTATGCGGTGCGCACAGGCGGAAGCTGGTCGCTTACAGCCGTTGATCCACATGTCGGCGATCTATATATTGCTGGTACATCTATGCTGATTGGTAACGACGGAACTCCGATGGTTGCGTATTATCGAGCGAGTTCAACATTTGAAGGTTGTCTTGCTTTTGCTTTTTATGATGGCGCGAATTGGGTGATTGAGTATGTTGATACTGTCGGCAGTGTTGGCGGTTTTCCATCAATGGTTATGGATGGCAACGGTTATCTACACATCAGCTATGTGGATTATACAAATACTGCGTTAAAATATGCAAAGGTACTCTTCACCAGTATCCAAGAAGAACACGATGCGCAACAGATGATTGGTCAAAGATTGTGCCTGAGACCAAATCCATCTAATAATGGAATAGTTACTATAAGTTATAAATTGTCGGTTAGTGGTTTGGTGCGCCTTAGTGTGTACGATGCGCTTGGCAGAGAGGTTAAGACACTGGTAAATGGAATAAAGTCAGCTGGTGAACACAGCACGACATGGAACAGTTGTGATAAAGATGGTGTGAAGGTTGCGGCAGGTATTTATTTCGTACAGTACACCACCTTGGACAATATTCAAACCAAGAAGTTACTACTTTTGAGATAAAGTGAGGATAAACCGAGCAGGGTAAAAAAGGAGGGAAATTTTAGAAAGCGCATCAGAGATTAACTTCAGAATCAATCCTATCTTGATTTTGAATAAAGTCTGCTGCCGAGAGAGGTAGTGGGTAGACCCGCAGAATAGAACAGATTGAAATTTTGAGTAGCCTAACCAAAAAATATAAAAACCAGAACATTTCCCTCTTTTTTTGAAAGGGAATTAAGGAGGTTTTTAATAAGACCATATGAAATTGATTTTATTCATTTTTTAGGCTGCGGCGATGCTTTTTTCTCCTGATGATATAAAAAAGTTGGATTATGAAAAGGACCTGGGAGACCCGGGTGAGTTTCCTTTTACACGCGGGGTGTATTCTTCGATGTATACGGGTCGGCTCTGGACCATGCGTCAGTATGCCGGTTATGCAACAGCCGAAGAATCGAATCGCCGATACAAATATCTGTTGAAACAGGGACAGACCGGTTTGTCTGTCGCCTTTGATCTACCGACCCAGATGGGTTATGATTCTGACAGTCCTTTGGCTGAAGGAGAGGTGGGAAAGACCGGAGTCGCAATCGATACTCTTCAGGATATGGAGATTCTTTTCGACGGTATTCCTCTGGATAAAGTAAGCACCTCGATGACGATCAATGCCACCGCGGCGATTCTTCTGGCGATGTATATCGCGGTTGCGGAAAAACAGGGAGTACCGAAGTCGATTCTGCGTGGTACGGTCCAGAATGATATTTTAAAAGAATATATTGCACGCGGCACATATATTTATCCGCCTGTTCCTTCAATGAAGATTACAATTGATATAATAGAATACTGCAGTGAATATCTGCCCAAATGGAATACGATTTCTGTTTCCGGCTATCACATCAGAGAAGCCGGTGCAACGGCTGTGCAGGAACTTGCTTTCACGATCGCTAACGGCATTACTTATGTGAAATATGCGGTTGAGCGGGAAAAACTCGAAGTGGATACATTTGCTCCGCGTATCTCTTTCTTCTTCAACGCACATAATAATTTCTTTGAAGAGATTGCAAAATTCAGGGCGGCACGCCGTCTCTGGGCGAGGTTGATCAAAGAAAAATTCAATGCAAAGGCTCCCAAGTCAATGATGCTCAGATTTCATACCCAGACCGCGGGATGCACCCTGACCGCCCAGGAGCCTCAGAACAATGCGATCAGGGTCGCCTTTCAGGCGCTTGCGGCTGTCCTGGGCGGCACCCAGAGTCTCCATACCAACTCGTACGACGAGGCGTTGTCACTCCCCACTGAGGAGTCGGTGAAACTGGCGCTGCGTACCCAGCAGCTCATTGCCTATGAGACTAAGATTCCCGAGATTATTGATCCTCTGGGAGGGAGTTACTGCATCGAGTCTTTGACAGACAGATTAGAAAAGGGTGCCCTGGAATATCTTGAGAAGATAGAAGAACTCGGCGGCGCCCTTAACGCGATTGAAAAAGGTTATTTCCAGCGGGAGATACACAGAAGTGCGTATGAGTATCAAAAGGCAGTGGAAAAGGGAGAGATCAATGTGGTGGGGGTGAACAAGTTCGCCACGGAATCTTCCAGAAGACATTTTTCCATACTCAGGGTTTCTCCGCAGGTGGTGAAGAAACAACTCAGAAGAACACAGAAGATAAAAAAGGAGAGAGACAACAAAAAAGTCAGGGCGGCTCTGGAGAGATTGAAACGGGCAGCGGTCAAGGGATCGAATTTGATGGAGCCGATCCTGGAGTGTGTCAAGGCATACGCCAGTGTCGGAGAGATTTCAGATACCCTGAGAAGGGTCTATGGTGAATATAAAGAAGAAAAGATATTTTAGTATTTGATTGATTCAGGATTCATAAAAAAAGGAGGTTTTAGTGATTTTCGGTATACCCAAGGAATTAGCTCCTTTCAAACAGACGCCTGAGTATCGGGTGGGATTCTCACCAATGGGCGTGCGGGAATTGATGCTCTATGGAGCGAAATTTTATGTCGAGACCAAGGCAGGGGAAGGAGCGGGATTTTCCGATGCTGATTATGAAAAGGCCGGAGCCACAGTCGTCTATTCCAAAGAAGAGGCGTACAAAAGGGCTGATATTGTTTTAAAGGTACGCAGGCCCCAGCAGGAGGAATATTCCTATATCAAGGAAGGACAGACGATAATGGGGTTTATCCATCTGGTCACAGCAAAGAAAGAGTTCTATCAGCTCATCAATGAAAAGAAGATTACTCTGATCGGTTATGAAATCATTCAGCGGGATGACGGAAGATTACCCGTAGTCATTCCGATGAGTGAGATGGCGGGTAAGCTGTCCGTGCAGATCGCCGGTCGATTACTGGAATCGCCGAACCGCGGTCGGGGCATTCTGCTCGGCGGTATTCCCGGTATCCCACCCGCCGAGGTCGTGATTCTCGGCGCCGGAACACTGGGTTGCAACGCTGCAAAGTCATTCGCCGGCATAGGAGCGAATGTCTATGTACTGGATATAAACAGGGATAGATTGGATGAGATCGCCTGCCAGACCGCCGGTTCAAAGGTCACCACGATGTTCGCGACAAAACATAATATCGAGAAACTCGTTAAATTCGCCGATGTGGTGATCTGCGCTGTACTGGTACCGGGAAAGAGGTCGCCGATTCTGATCACCAGGGAGATGGTTAGATCAATGCGCCGCGGTTCCGTGCTCATCGATTTCTCGATCGACCAGGGCGGTTGTTCTGAGACCTCAAAGATCGCACCGAGCGGACAATTTATTTACACGATCGACGGTGTTATACATTTCTGTATGCCCAATGCAACGACCCTTGTGGCACGAACCGCAACCCACACCATAACTTCGGGAATCTTCCCTTATCTGCGTATAATAACCGAATCCGGTCTGGAACAGACACTTAATACGAATCCGGATTTAAGGCGGGGCATCTATGCGGCGGACGGTGTGATAAAAGAGGAGTACCGATTATGAGTTGGTTTGATAATTACAAAAAGAAAAAGTGTTCCATTGAGGAAGCGGTTTCAGTGGTGAAGAGTAATGATCGGGTGTATATCAGCGGAAATGCAGCGACTCCGTTCAGACTTATGGAGGCCCTGGCTCAGAGAAAGGATGAATTGAAGAATGTAGAGATCGCACATGTGCTCTTGTTCGGTGACGATCCTTTATCAAAACCGGGTATGGAAGGGCATTTCAGACACAATTCACTTTTTGTCGGTCCTGCAGACCGGGCGGCGGTGAATGAAGGCAAAGCAGATTACATTCCAGTATTCCTGTATGAGATACCGCAGTTGTTCTATTCCGGCGAATTACCGATCGATGTTGCTTTTATGCACCTGTCACCGCCTGATGAACATGGTTTTATGAGTTATGGAGTGGAGTGTCTGGCGTCGAAGGCGGCGGCAGAGACTGCTAAGACGGTCATCGCTCAGGTTAATGAAAAGATGCCGCGTACCCTGGGAGATTCTTTCATCCATGTATCACGGGTGGCGAAGATCGTCGAAATTTCCGAGGAACTGCCAGAACTGGAACCTATTCCATTCACCGAGGTCGAAAAGAGAATCGGTTTGAATATCGCCGGGCTCGTTGAAGACGGCTCCACGCTTCAGCTCGGTATCGGTGGTATCCCAAACGCCGCCCTCAAGGCGATGTTCGACAAAAAAGATCTGGGAGTCCATACTGAGATGGTTTCAGACAGTATCATGGAAGCGATTGAAGCCGGTGTGATCACCGGTGCGAAGAAGACCCTGCATCACGGTAAGATCATTGCGACCTTTTATCTCGGAACAAAGCAGTTATACGAATTCATCGACAACAATCCAATTTTTGAAACACACCCTACAGAGTATACAAACCATCCTTTTATCATAAGACAGAACGAAAAGATGGTGGCGATCAACTCCGCTATTGAGGTCGATCTGACCGGTCAGGTCTGCTCAGACTCCATAGGAACCAGAATATATTCCGGATTCGGAGGGCAGGTTGATTTTATCCGCGGCGCCGCCCAGTCAAAAGGCGGAAAACCGATTATTGCATTGCCTTCAACCGCAAAAGGAGGAAAGATTTCGAAGATCGTACCTACTCTCCAGATCGGTGCCGGTGTGGTAACCACAAGAGCCGATGTTCACTATATCGTGACTGAATACGGAGTCGCCTATCTCCACGGTAAAAATTTACGGCAACGTGCAGAGGCGTTGATAAGTATCGCGCATCCTGATTTCCGGGAGATGCTTGAACAGGAAGCGAAGAAGAGGAGGTTGTTATGAAGCTCGCCCACATTGCAGTGGCGGTGAAGAAGATCAACGAACGTATTGAAGTCTGGCAGAAGATTTTCGGATTCAACCTGAAGACGACCACTGAGGTTGCAGACCAGAAGGTTAAGGTCGCGGTCCTTGAAGGAGACGGCTTTCACCTTGAACTGCTGGAACCGTTGAATGAAGAGAGTTCCGTGGATAAATTTATCAAGAAACGGGGTGAGGGATTACATCACCTCTGTTTTGAAGTGGAGGATCTGGAAGGTGTTCTTGCTTCACTGCGTTCAAATAACATCGAGTTAATCGATCAGAAACCCAGGATGGGTGCTGTAGGTAAAAAGATTGCATTTCTCCATCCGAGAAGCATGGGAGGGGTTCTGATTGAATTGGTGCAGAAGTGAATTTTTATATGATTGCAGTTTAACAAATTAAGGAGGAACGATGCATATCGAGTCAAAAATAGTGCACGGTGGGCAACATCCGGATAAAGAGACCGGTGCGCTTTCGCCGCCGATTTATCAGACATCAACATTTGCATTTCGTGATGCCGACCACGGTGCACGCCTTTTTAAACAGGAAGAAGAGGGTCATATTTACACCCGGTTGAGTAATCCGACGATTGACCTGCTGGCGAGCAAAATTGCGCTTCTGGAATCGGCTGAAGCCGGGTTGATATTCTCTTCAGGCCTTGCCGCGGTCTTTAATGTCGTCGTCACCCTGATAAAGAGCGGCGGGCATATCGTCTCTGATGATACCATCTACGGCGGCACCTTCGCGCTCTTGAAGAACGTTCTGCCGAATCTCGGGATAGACGTGACATTTATCGATGCTTCAGATACTGATAAGCTTGCTTCAGCGATTACTGATAAGACAAAACTTATCTTCATCGAAACGCCGGCGAATCCTACCTTGAAGATCATTGATATCAGCGCCTGTGCTGAAATCGCCCGCACCAGAAAGATCCCGCTCTGTGTTGATAATACTTTCGCCACCCCTTATCTGCAGAGGCCGATTGAGCTCGGTGCAGATATTGTCGTCCATTCAGCAACCAAATATTTCGGGGGACACGGTGATATTATCGGCGGTGTTGTGGTCGGGAAGAAGGATTTCATCCATGAATTATGGGATGTGGCGAAAGAGATCGGAGCCTGCAATTCACCGTTTAACGCCTGGCTTATTTTAAGGGGATTGAAAACCCTCGCCGTGCGTATGGATCGGCACTGTGATAATGCAATGAAGATCGCCGAGTATCTTTCCGGACATAAGAAGGTTGAACGGGTTTATTATCCAGGGTTGAGTACGCATCCGGGATATGAGATCGCCAGAAAACAGATGAGTAAATTCGGCGGGATGGTCGGTTTTGACCTTAAAGGCGGAAAAGAAGCCGGTAAGATCGTTATGAACTCGGTCAAGCTCTGTATCCTGGCGGTCAGCCTCGGTGATGTCGATACCTTGATTGAACATCCGGCTTCAATGACGCATTCCACTTACAGCGAGGAGGAGTTGAGGGACTGCGGTATAAAACCCGGCTTTGTCAGATTATCGGTCGGGCTTGAACACTGTGATGATTTGATTGCCGATCTGGAACAGGCGTTTGAGAACATATAGCCTGTTAAAACCGGGATGCTAGTTTTTAACAAGGAGGTTTAATGGTTGGAATTATTGGCTATGGATCTTATCTCCCCCGTTACAGAATCAAGGTCGAAGATATCGCTCATCAGTGGGGCAGGGATCCTGAAACCATCAAAAGAGGACTTCTGCTTAAAGAGAAGACAGTACCGGGGATGGATGAGGATACGATTACGATTTCAGTGGAAGCGGGCCGCAATGCCCTGAAACGCGCCGGGATCGACCCGGTGGAGATCGGAGCACTTTACATCGGCTCTGAATCCCATCCCTACGCGGTAAAACCTTCAGGAACAGTTGTGGCTGAAGCCCTGGGGATTGTTCCTGAAGTTCATATCGCTGATTATGAATTCGCCTGTAAAGCCGGCACCGAGGCGATGTTCGTCGCCCACGCACTGGTAAAAGCCGGTCTGGTTAAGTATGCAATGGGTATCGGTGCTGACACTTCTCAAGGAGCACCCGGCGACGCCCTGGAATTTTCAGCTTCTGCCGGTGGTTCGGCGTTCATCTTCGGAAAGGAGAATATAATCGCTGAGGTTCTCGCTACTTATTCTTATACTACAGATACTCCTGACTTCTGGCGCAGAGAAGGTGCATTTTACCCGCTCCACGGCGGCCGATTTACCGGTGAACCGGCGTACTTTAAGCACATCCTTGGTGCAGGAAGGGCGATTCTCGAGAGATCAGGATATAAGGCGTCGGACTTTGCCTATGCAATCTTTCATATGCCCAACGGCAAATTTCCTCTGACCGCCGGCAAAAAATTGGGGTTTACCAAAGAACAGATGGAGCCGGGCTGGATTGTTCCTCTTATGGGCAATACCTATTCAGGTTCCTCTCCCACTGGTTTTTCCGCTACCCTCGATGTCGCGAAACCCGGTGATCTGATTCTTCTGGTTTCATTCGGTTCAGGCGCCGGCAGCGACGCATTCATCTTCAAGATAACCGACCGGATTAATGAAGTCCGTGACCGGGCGGACAGGCTGCAGGATATGCTGGAGAAGAATCGGATATATCTCGATTACGGCCAATATGCAAAATACCGCGGTAAGATTATAATGAATGAATAAGGAGGCAAGATGCGTGATGTTTATATAATCGGCGTTGGAATGACCAAATTCGGTGAACTCTGGTCAAAATCACTGAGAGACATTTTCGTCGAGGCGGCACTCGCCGCGATCGACGACGCCGGAGTTGAACATATTGATTCCATGTATGTCGGCTCGATGACTCCCGGCCTTTTTGTGGGGCAGGAACATATCGGTGCCCTGATGGCGGATTATCTCGGTGTTGCTCCGATTCCTGCAGTGCGTGTCGAATCGGCATGCTGCTCCGGTGGTATGGCGCTCAGACTTGGTTTCTTTGAGGTTGCAGCGGGAAACAGTGAAATCGTTCTCGTCGGCGGAGTCGAGAAGATGAATGACGGCGCCGATGTTACTTATGCCCTCGCGACTGCGGCTGACCAGGAATATGAGGTATACCAGGGTGTTACATTTCCCGGATTATACGCCCTGATAGCACGGGCGCATATGGTACATTACGGTACAACCAGGAAACAACTCGCCGCCGTTTCAGTGAAGAACCATCGCAATGGAGCATTGAATCCGAATGCACAATTTCCCAAAGAAGTCACCATTGACCAGGTCATTAATGCGACATTGGTCGCCGATCCCCTTACAGTACTTGACAGCTCACCGGTATCTGATGGAGCCGCCTGTGTTATCTTAGCGTCGGCAGATGCAGCCAAAGGTCTGCAGAAACCACTTGTGAAGATAATCGGTTCAGGTGCGGCGACCGATACAATAGCTCTGCATGCAAGGGAGGATATCACCACCCTGAAGGCGGTGAAGGTTTCCGGAGAACGGGCATATAAGATGGCGGGGATAAAGCCTTCAGATGTCGGTTTTGCCGAGGTCCATGACTGTTTCAGTATCGCCGAGATTTGCATAATCGAAGATCTGGGATTTGTGGAGAAAGGCCAGGGTGGTCCTTTTACCGAGCAGGGACATACGGCACTGGACGGAAAGATTCCGATCAATACTTCGGGCGGATTGAAATCAAAGGGACATCCGGTCGGAGCCACGGGTGTTGCTCAGGCCGTTGAGGTTGTGGAACAGTTGAGAGGAGAAGCAGGCAAACGCCAGATAAAGGGTCCCAAGATCGGTCTGGCTCAGAATATGGGTGGTTCAGGTGCGTCATCAGTCGTTCATATATTTAAAGCAGAATAGGAGGTAGTATGCCGTCACCGAGATATAGAAGAGAAATGCCCCAGAGATACAGACTTGAGGCAGGGAAATGTAAAAAATGCGGCAAAATTTCTTTTCCGCCGCGTCTGATATGCCCGGCATGCGGGTCAAAGGATTTTGAAAAGACCAAACTGACGGATTACGGTAAGATAGTTTCCTATACAACGATTCGTGTCGCACCTTCGGATTTCGCCACTCAGGTTCCCTACAACATCGCAATAGTGGAATCAGATAACGGGGTGCGGGTTACCACACAGGTCGTGGATTGTAAACCTGAAGATCTGGAGATCGGAAAGAGGGTGAAGTTCGTTTTCAGGAAACTCTCTGCAGAAGGCCATACCGGAATCATCTGTTACGGATATAAGGCAGTACCCGTATAATCAAGGACAGGCGGTTGTCACCCGTCGGGTTCCTAACATCAAAAATAAAAGGAGATTATGTATCAGATCAAATCAAAGATAGAGACGAACAGCGCTGATTTTAAAGAGAACAAGAAAAGAATGAAAGAGGCTGTGCAGTTGTTAAAGGAGCGGCTCGCATTGATTAAAAAAGGCGGTCCTGAATATATGCACAAAAAGCATGCCAAAAGGGGTAAGTTGTTTGTGCGGGAGCGTTTGCGGTTGCTGCTGGATCCGGATACACCTTTTCTTGAGTTGAGTCCGCTCGCGGCCTGGGATATGTATAACAACGAGCATCCCTCAGCCGCGATCATTACAGGGATCGGCGTCGTCCACAATCGCGAGGTTATGGTCATCGCCCACGACGCTACTGTGAAAGGCGGCACCTATATTCCCGAGACGATAAAGAAACATATACGGGCGCAGGAGATCGCTCTGGAGAACAGACTTCCCTGTGTCTATCTCGTCGATTCCGGAGGTATCTTCCTGCCGCTACAGGTCGGTACCTTTCCTGATAAGTTCCACTTCGGCAGAATCTTCTATAATCAGGCGCAGATGTCGGCGCGGAACATTCCCCAGATTTCCGTAGTAATGGGTTTCTGCACTGCCGGAGGTGCGTATCAACCCGCAATGAGTGATGAAGTGGTTATTGTAAAGGGTGCGGGTACGATTTATATCGGAGGACCTCCGCTGGTAAAGGCGGCGACCGGTGAAGTCGTCACTGAAGAAGAACTCGGCGGTGCGGATGTTCATTGTCGGATCTCAGGGGTTGCGGACCATTATGCAGTGAGTGATGAGCAGGCGATAGAGATAACACGCAATATCATTGAAAATCTCGGTTCCTGGCCCAAATACCCTCTGGAAAGGCATGAACCCGAAGAGCCTGCTTATGACCCTGAAGAATTATACGGAATCATACCTGCGGATTTGAAAAAATCATTCGATATGAGAGAGGTCATCGCCCGGATCGTCGACCGGAGTGAATTCCATGAGTTCAAAGAGCTTTACGGTCCGACGATCGTCTGTGGGTTTGCCCGTATTATGGGTTATCCTGTGGGAATTCTGGCGAATAACGGTGTACTCTTTTCAGAGTCGTCCCAGAAAGGCGCCCATTTTGTAACCATGTGTTCAGTGAGGAAGATTCCGATTCTCTTTTTACAGAATATTACCGGTTTTATTGTGGGAAAGCGTTATGAGCACGGCGGTATTGCAAAGGACGGAGCAAAACTGGTCCACGCCGTTGCGAACGCCCAGGTACCAAAGTTCACCATTATCGTCGGTGGTTCGTATGGCGCCGGGAATTACGGTATGTGCGGCAGGGCTTATGACCCGCGGCTCTTATGGATGTGGCCCACCGCAAGGATCTGCGTGATGGGTGGAGAACAGGCTGCCGGTGTGTTGACCGATATCAAGGTCAGGGCGTTGATCAAAGAGGGCAAAAAACCGACTGATGAGGAGATCGAAGAGATACGCAAACCCATTCTCGCTAAATATGAGAACGAGTCGAGTGCTTATTATTCGACAGCCCGATTATGGGACGACGGAATCATCGATCCACTGGATACAAGAAAGGTGCTGGGGCTCGCCATTTCGATGTCGTTGAATGCACCGATTCCCGACCACAGGTTCGGAGTTTTCAGAATGTAATGTCAATGCAGGTTTGCATAAGTGACCTGCGGATGGACTTTTCAGGTAAGTGACTGGAGGTTGAATGAACAAAATCACTTTCAAAGATTTCATAGAAAAGATAAAAGAACCATGGCAGCCGAAAGACATCGCCTATATCAATGATACCGCATTGAGGGTTGCCAGGATTGATGGAACCTATCACTGGCACACCCACCGGGATGAGGATGAGTTTTTCCTGGTTCTGAAAGGCAAGATATCGATCGATACTGAAGAAACTTCTGTCGAGCTTGCAGAAAATGAAGGTTGTCTGGTGAAGAGAGGAACGAGACATCGTTCGCGGTCAGACGGTCCTGCCTGGATACTGCTGATTGAACCGATAAAGACAAAGACAAAGGGAGAGGAATAGGGTCGTTGTTTTTAAGAAAGAGGTGAGGTATGTCAGATAAAGAGTTAAAGACGATTTTATATGAAACAGAAGATAAGGTCGCAAGGGTTGTACTCAATCGACCTGAGGTGCATAATGCCTTCAATGATATAATGATTCAGGAACTCAGAATGATTTTTGACGAGATCGCCGTAAATAAAGAGATCCGGGTGGTTGTCCTGACCGGTAAAGGAAAATCCTTTTGCGCCGGTGCGGATTTAAACTGGATGAAGAGGGTGAAAGATTATTCTTACGAAGAGAATCTCAAGGAATCACTTGACCTCGCCGAAATGTTGTATAGAATATACTCTTCACCGAAGCCGACTATTGCACGGGTGAACGGAGCCGCGATCGGCGGCGGTACTGGGCTGGTTGCTGTTTGTGATATCGCAATAGCCGCGACAAAGGCGAAATTCAGTTTCAGTGAGGTGAAACTCGGGCTTATTCCCGCCTGCATTTCACCTTATGTCATTAAAAAATGCGGTGAGGGCAGATGCCGGGAGTTTTTTCTCACCGGTGAGAGATTGACTGCGGAAAAGGCTTTGAATGCAGGTTTGATTAATGCAGTCGCTGAATTAGAGAATATTGATGAGATTATCAATGAACTGGTCGGGAAATTGATTTCAAGTGGTCCAGAGGCGATCAGAAGCTGTAAGGAATTGTTGAGGAATGTGGCTGAGATGTCGTTTGAAAAAGCAAGGCCGTATACAGCCGAGGTGATCGCCCGATTGAGAATTTCCGATGAAGGACAGGAAGGAATGAATGCTTTTCTGGAAAAACGGAAACCGAGATGGGTTTTAAATTCAGACGGATGAAGAGTATGATTATGTTTTTGTTTGATCGTTGGGCGTTATACGGTGTCGTTGTGAGGATCGTTTTAGGTTATACGGTGTCGCTGCCGGTATTGTCTTTCGACACCGTACAACCAACAACCATCTTTCATAAATGTTTAAGAAAATCTTAATCGCCAATCGGGGAGAGATTGCAATCCGGATTGCACGGGCTTGCAAAGAACTGGGGATTTCAACGGTCGGTGTTTATTCTACAGTGGATAAGGATTCTCTTCATCTGCGCCATGTGGATGATGCGATATGGATCGGTGAATCACCTCCCCAGTCGAGTTATTTAAATATTGAGAGAATTATAGAATGTGCAAAAGAAACCGGGGTCGACGCAATCCATCCGGGATATGGATTCCTTGCGGAAAACGCTCAGTTCGCCAGGGCGTGCGAAGGTGCCGGGATTGTCTTTATCGGCCCTGACTCCAGGGCACTTGCTTTGGTCGGCGACAAGGTGGCTTCGAGGAATACGGTGAAACAGGTGGGTGTACCGATCATCCCGGGTATGGAAGGAGCAGCTGAAGAGACCGACTTTTTCAAGAAGATGGCTGCTGAGGTGGGTTATCCTGTTATCGTGAAGGCATCCATGGGCGGCGGCGGTAAAGGAATGCGTATTGTTCACAGTGAGGCAGAACTCGAAGCGAGTGTTGCTGCCGGGCGTCGGGAAGCGGAGAGTGCTTTTGGTGATGATACCGTGTATCTGGAAAAATATATTGACCGGCCGCGACATATCGAATTTCAGGTGCTGCGGGATAATCATGGTAATGTCGTGCACCTCTTTGAACGGGAGTGCTCGATCCAGCGCCGACATCAGAAGATCATCGAAGAGACCCCTTCTCCGATACTGGACAACGCCCTGCGTGAGAAGATGGGCGAGTCTGCCAAGAAAGTTATTGAAGCCGCCGGTTACACGAACGCCGGAACCGTTGAATTCCTTGTTGATAATGACAGGAATTTCTACTTTCTTGAAGTCAATGCCCGGATTCAGGTCGAACACCCGATCACCGAGGTGGTTACAGGCGTTGATCTTGTCAGACAACAGTTGCTCATTGCCTCAGGAGAAAGAATTGAATTTACACAGGAAGATATCACCCAGCGCGGCCATGCGATCGAAGCCCGGATATATGCCGAAGACCCGGAAAATAATTTTCTGCCGTCGCCGGGGACTATTCTCTTCTTGAATGAACCGAGCGGTCCCGGCGTGAGGGTTGATTCGGGAATCTATCAGGACTGGAACGTCCCACCGCATTATGATCCTATTCTTGCAAAATTGATCGTCGGTGCCGAAACCAGGGAACATTCAATAGCACGCCTGGCTGATTCACTATGCAACTACATCATTCTGGGGATAAAGACAAATATCGGGTTTTTGAAACGAATCATCGAAACGAAGAAATTCCGTGAAGGCAGATTTCATACCCACTTCATAGATGAGAATGAAGAGCAGTTGCTTCCTGTACACACTGAAGTTCATAAAGCACTTATCGCAGCGGCGCTGCTCAAAGAATCAACACCACGGGGATATAGAACAGAACATCCCGGAACAGAGAGTCGAACCAATCCCTGGTTGGAGATCGGAGAATGGGAGATATGCAGCCGTTGAAGGTAAAATCAGAGGGGTGTATCAAAGAAATGTTGCGGGGTTTAATTTGTGAACCATAATTTCATCCATCTGGGTAAAAATTATTCTGTGAAGACCGAGAAGATCGATGATGAATATAAAGTGATCATCGGTGATGAGATTTTCAAGATTACTGATTTTGAGAAGAGAGGAAACCTTATTCTCTTTCGTATAGACAAAAAACCTTTCAGTTTCTTCTTTGCCCGGGACAGAGAAAGAATATACTTAACGGCAGACGGTGAATATTTTGTGATTGAAGAATCAAAAGGAAGTTCTTTTAAAGACGGCGCCGCTGCGATCGAAAAAGGAGACAGTGTGAGTTCACCCATGCCCGGTCTGATAGTGAAGATCCCTGTTACCGTCGGTAAGGAGGTGGAAAAAGGCGAGACCCTGGCGATCGTGGAGGCGATGAAGATGCAGAACGAACTGCGGTCGCCGCGCAGTGGTGTGGTGAAGAAGATAAATTTCAAAGAGGGTGAGCAGATCGATGCCCTGCAGCCGATTGTAGAACTGGAATAATATGCATTTTGTATCCCTTGTTGCATCGGAGCGGAAGAACGGCAATTGTGACATCCTTGGTCGTCTCGCCGTCAGGCATGCGCTGAAGGCGGGAGCCGATTCAGGAGAGGTCGTCTATCTTAAAAATTTCGATATAAAAGAATGTCGGGGCTGTCTTCACTGTGTGTTTAATAATGAAGAGTGTCGAATAGATGATGATCTTTATCAACTGCTCGAAATTTTAAAGGATGCGGATAAACTTTTTCTGGTCGCGCCGGTGTATGTATTAACCATTCCCGGAAAGTTGAAACTTCTGCTTGACCGTTTTCTCACGATTGCAGGTGCTGTGAAAGATAAGCCGGAACATTATGCCCTCAGTATAGGTGTCGCCGGCATCAATGATTGGCATCAGTTCCAATTACCCCTTATGAATCTCTTTTTGCTCGTTTTGGGCTATCGCATCATCGACAGTAAGATATTTTACGGAGCCGGTCCTGGAGAGGTTTTACTCGGAAAAGAGATGGATGGTTTTCCCGAACAGTTGTACCGGCTCATTAATTATCCGGGGGGTCCCTTTAGATCAGGGGTTTCAAACACCTGTCCGGTTGATTTCTGCAGTGTCTTTGAGCGCATTGATGACAAACACTATCGTTGTCCTGTCTGTCTCACTCCGGCTGAGAGGGTTGAAAACGGCTATTATTTCGATGCCCGTGATTTGAATAATCATCGCTGGACAAGAGAGAGGCTTAAAGACCATTTCAACGGTTGGATACTGAAGACAAAACCGCGTTTCAGAGCGATGTTAAGAGAGATCTCCGCGAAAAAACGCGAGTTAGGTATTTAAGGAGAATTGATATGTACAGTGAAAAAGTAATGGACCATTTTATGCATCCCAGAAACGTCGGTGAGATCGAAGATGCGGATGGTGTCGGAGAGGTAGGTAATCCCGTGTGCGGTGACGTGATGACTTTCTACATCAAAGTCAAAGACGATGTCATCACCGACGTCAAATTCAAGACCTTTGGCTGCGGCGCCGCAATCGCCGTTTCCAGTATCGTGAGTGAAATGGCGAAGGGAAAGACGATCCAGGAAGCGATGAAGATTACCAACCGGGTCGTTGTTGATGAACTCGGCGGCTTACCGTCGCAGAAACTCCATTGTTCGAATCTCGGAGCCGATGCACTCCACAAGGCGATTGAAAATTATCTTGAGAAGAAGAAAAGGAGAACTTAGGATGTATTATACAGGAAAAGATATTGGAAAATACATCAAAACGGTGAAATCAATTGTAAAAGGTAAAGGGACGAGAGATGAAAAACTGAAAGCCGTCTGTGAACTACTTCGGGATAATGTATCATACTATGACTGGGTGGGGTTCTATCTGGCAGATGAAGATAAAAGAGAACTTATTCTCGGTCCTTTTGTCGGTGAGCCGACCGAACATACCAGGATTTCCTTTGGTCAGGGTATCTGTGGTCAGGCCGCCGAGATAAAAAACCTTTTGTTGTTCAGGATGTGAGAAAAGAAACGAATTATTTATCCTGCAGTGTGAAGGTTATGTCTGAAATCGTCGTGCCCGTTTTGAAGAAGGGCAGGATTGTGGGTGAACTTGATATTGATTCCCATACGATTTCTCCGTTTACTGATAAAGATACAACACTGCTGGAGAGAATATGCGAAGTTGTGGTGGAATTGTTTTAAAAACAGTTTGTTCTTAAAGGAGGTATGATGGCGTACAATAACTTGATTTTTGAAAAAGACGGTAATATCGGTTTGGTAAAAATTAATCGACCAGAAGTGCTGAATGCTGTTAATATCGAGACCATTATTGAGCTGGAAAAGGCATTGAACGAATTTTATGGAGACAAGGATATTTTTGTGATCATCATAACCGGCGAGGGTAAATCCTTTGTATCCGGGTCTGATATATCACGGTTGGCGAAGATGAACTCCCTTGAAGCGAGAGAATACAGCCGAATCGGCCAGCGGGTTTTATCTTTTATTGAACAGATGGAAAAGCCGGTCATCGCCGCGGTCAATGGCTATGCACTCGGCTCGGGTTGTGAACTGGCTATGGCGTGCGATGTCAGGATAGTATCTGAAAAAGCGAAATTCGGTCAGCCTGAAGTGAAGCTCGGATTGATTCCCGGACACGCCGGCACCCAGCGGTTGGCGCGGCTCGTCGGTATGGGAAAGGCGAAGGAATTGATCTTCACCGGGGATCTGATCGACGCCCAGGAGGCATTAAGGATCGGTCTGGTCAATAAGGTCGTGCCTGCTGATAAATTGATGGAAGAGGTGAAGAACTTCGCCACCAAGATTATTGAGGTCGGACAGACAGCGCTCCATTTAGCCAAGACCGTTATTAACCGCGGCCTGGACGCCAACATGGCGACCGGTCAATCCTATGAAATGGAGGCATTCAGTATTCTGTTTTCAACGGAAGAAGCCAAAGAAGGGATGACTGCATTTTTAGAAAAGAGAAAACCGAAGTGGAATAAGTAAAGGAAGGAGGTTTTTGATGACCCTGGATGAGAGGTTGCAAAATGTGGCAGTGATCGGTGCTGCCGGCAAGATGGGCAGTGGTATCGGTGTTTTGATCGCCCAGGAGATGGCTAAGTTGAAATTGCAGAAAGAGAATAGAGATAAGGTATATCGATTGGTGCTTATCGATATCAGTGAGAAGGCATTGGACGGTCTGCGTGCTTATATGCGGACTCAATTGACAAAGGTGGCTGAAAAATCCACCGTGCTTTTGAGAAAACTCTATGAAGACCGAGATGACCTTATTGAGAACGCCGACATCATAAACACATTTGTCGATGATGCGACTTCGGTCCTTAATTTCACCACGGATATTGATGTCGCAAAAGACGCCCACCTTGTCTTTGAAGCGATTGTTGAAAACGAAAAGATAAAGATAAAGATTTACAAGAAGTTGAAAAAGATATGTTCGGATACCACATTCTTTTTAACCAATACCTCGAGTATCCCGATTTCGTATCTTGACGACAAAGCCGGGCTTGACGGCAGGTTGATCGGTTACCACTTTTATAATCCTCCGGTGGTTCAGCGTCTGGTAGAGGTGATCAGCGCGAAGACGACCACCGAAGAACTGCGTAATCTTGGGCAGGAACTGGGTAAACGTTTACGCAAAAAACTGGTGCCTTCCAATGATATTTCCGGATTCATCGGCAACGGTCATTTTATGCGCGACGGTCTTTATGCAATCAGTGAGGTGGAACGGCTGAAAGGCAAATTCAGGTTTCCAGGTGCTGTTTATATAATGAACCGTATCACCCAGGATTTTCTTATCAGACCCATGGGGATTTTCCAGCTCATCGACTATGTCGGTATCGACGTGTTTCAATGTATTCTCAAGGTCATGCGTACCCATCTCGGTGATAAAACATTGAAGAGTCGGGTCATCGACCGGCTGGTCAAGGATGGTGTGCTCGGTGGGCAGTATCCTGATGGTTCTCAAAAGGACGGTTTTTTGAAATATGAGAAGAATCGACCTGTAGGGATATATAACTTCCGCAAAAAAGAGTACTTTATGCTCAATGACAAATGGCGAAAGAAGGTTGATGAGAAGATCGGTCCTCTTCCTGAAGCCACTTTACCCTGGCGGGCACTGCTTGGTGCTCCGAACAGGGAGGATCTACTAAAGAAACATTTTGCTTCCCTGAAGACGATGAAGACCATGGGTGCGGAACTTGCCCTGGATTTCCTTAAAAAGACAAAAGAGATCGGCGAAAAGCTGGTCAGTGACGGCGTGGCGAATTCGGCGGACGACGTCAATGCAGTCCTGACCAATGGTTTTTACTGGCTTTACGGTCCGATAAATAATTTTTTGTAGAAGATAAAGATCAGGTGTTTTAAAATTTCACGGCTCTGCAGTTCGAAAGGAGGATATAATGCCGTTTTTCAGAAAAAAGATTTATGCCTGTGCCGGTTTTAATACAGTCTCCCTGGGTACGGGCAGAAAAGAGTTTCATCCGAAAAAACCCCGGCCGGGCATCGAACACTACATAAAAGAAGCAGGACTTGGTGCAATCAATCAGATTGAATCTCCTGAAGCCATCGATGAGGGGGTAATCGGAAATTTTATTGCGGCGCGATTCTGTAAACAGGGGAATCTTGGTGGTTTTTTCCCGATGGTCCATCCGACCTTCCAGTATAAGCCGTGCATCCGTGTCGAGGGTGCGTGTGATTCCGGCGGTCTGGCATTGGTCACTTCAATAAAGACGATTCTGGCGGACCTTGCAGATGTGGTTCTCTGTATTGGTGTTGAAGTGCAGAATTCTGTAAAGGCGATCTACGGTGCGGATTACTTGGCCGCTGCAGGCTGGTTCGCCGGAGAGAGAAAGAAGGGACATGCCTATTTCTTTCCTGATCAGTTTTCCCAGCGTGCCGGTGCCTGTTTTGAAAAGTTCGGCCAGGAACGGGTCCGCGCCGGTATGACTCAGTGGTATGTCAATGCAATCGAGAACGCCCGCAAGAATCCCAAGGCTCAGGAATATCATAATAAGAACCAGGACCTTTACAGTACAGGTATGACGCCGCCGAATCCCAAGGTCTTTTGTGAACACATCAATGTCTTTGATTGTTCAAAGGTCTCTGACGGCGGATCCGCCCTTATCTTTGCATCTGAAGAAGGATTGAAAAAGATCGGAGTGGAAAAGAAAGACGCGGTTGAGGTTATTGCATATGCCCAGGTTCAGGATAATTTGACCACGCCGCCGCCTGATTTGACAAAACTTACGACCTGCAGTATCGCGGCTCAGCGTGCCTATGAACGTGCCGGCATCAAGCCGGCTGACCTGAGTGTTCTGGAAGTCCACGATTGTTTCACGATAGCCGGACTCCTTGCAATAGAAGCCGCCGGTTTTGCTGAATACGGGGAAGGAGCGGATTTTGTGAAAGACGGTAACACAAAGGCGGACGGCGTGATTCCGACGAACCCGACGGGTGGACTGATCGGTTACGGTCATCCGACCGGTGCCACGGGTGTGCGTCAGGCGGTTGACGTCGTCCATCAGTTATCCGGTAAAGCCGGTGATTGTCAGGTGACGATCGATCCCAACCGACCATACGGTATGCTTTCCAGTATGGGCGGCAATGACAAAACCGTTGTGGCGATGATATTCAGGAAGGTTTAGATACGGCGGTGGTTCTCTTATGATCATCGGGTGCAAATTATATTACTTTGATACCATTGATTCAACCAATAAGTATGCAAAGACATTAATCGGCAAGGTTCCAGAAGGAACAGTGGTGCTTGCCGATCAACAGACCGACGGAAAGGGAAGATTGAACAAAAAATGGTATTCTCCGGAAGGCGGATTATGGATGTCCGTGATCCTTCAACCCGATGATACCACCCTCATTCCGATCGTCGCCGCCGTTGCGGTCTGCGAGACGCTCCATATGAACGGAATTCTTGCAGGCATTAAGTGGCCCAATGATATTCTTCTGAATCGAAAAAAGATCGGAGGTATTCTTACAGAACTTATCGACACCACGATCGTCCTCGGTATCGGTATCAATCTTAATATCCGTAAGTTCCCTCCGGAGCTCCGCACTGCGGCGAGTTCGGTGTTTATCGAAACGAAGAAGAGTCTGGAAAAGAAGATGGTCTATGATCTATTGTGTAAACAACTCGATGACTGCTACTTGATGCTTAAAAACAACCAGGTTTCTGAACTGCTGACAAAATGGCGGCACTACACGGTCTTGCTCGGCCAGCAGGTCACCATTGAGACAGGAGAAGGACGGTTGTTGGGCAGGGTGCTTGATATAAGCAATGACGGCGCCCTTGTGATTATGCTGCCGGACGGTAAGATCAAACGTATTGTCGGCGGTGTATGTCATCTGAGGCAGAAATGATACAGATTTATACGGGTAATGGAAAAGGAAAGACCACCGCCGCCCTGGGACAGGCGATGAGGGCGGCGGGCCACGGACTCAAAGTGATTATGATTCAGTTTATGAAAGGTAGGATCAATTACGGTGAATTGAAATCGGCTGAGCATCTGCCGAATTTCACGATCGAACAATACGGCAGACCTGATTTCGTCAATCCCGAGAAACCTGAGAAAGAAGATATCCGTCTTGCAAACAAGGGATTTCAGAGGGCGCGGGAGGTCGTGGAGAGCGGTGAGTATGATATGGTGGTCCTTGATGAGATAAACGTCGCCGTCGCCTTTGGTCTTATCAAGACGAGTGATGTTATCGAGTTGATGAAAAAGGCTCCCGAGACCCTGGAGTTGATTCTTACGGGACGCTATATGCCGACGGAGTTCTCTGAATATGCGGATTTGATAAGTGAGATAAAAGAGGTGAAACATCATTTTCAGAAAGGCGTCTGTGCCCGAAAAGGTATAGAATATTGAGACCGCTGACTCCTCTCCACTTTTTTATCATCCCTCCGCCCGCTCTTTTGTCATTCTGAAGGAGTCTGCCCGAGGCAGACGACTGAAGAATCTCAATGACTAATGACTGATAAAGATTCTTCGTTTCACTCAGAATGACAGAGAAAGAAGGCAAACTCAGACGTTGTCCTGAGGGTAACGAAGGAATGACGGAGAAAAAGAGTTTCTAAATAAAAAAGAAAAAAGTGGAGAGGTCAGTTGAGACCGATATTGACATTTTTTGTTCTTTAAGTAGAATTAACCAGGAGGTAAGATGATTGTTCCGACTGAAAAGATTTATGAAAGATTTGATAATAAATATAAAGCAGTGAATGTCGCCGCATTGGAGGCGAGAAAGTTGAAGGACGATCAGATAAAGGGTTTATTGCAGGAGCAGGTGAACCCAATATTTGAGGCGCTGCGGAAGTTGATAGCAGGAAAGATAAGGTATATTGAGTGAATATTGTACTTGGCATCACAGGTTCGATCGCCGCTTACAAAGCGCTGGAACTCATCCGTCTGTTTAGAAAAGAAGGCGCTGAGGTCAGGGTCGTCCTGACCGAATCGGCGCAGCATTTTGTCACCCCGCTCAGCTGTCAGACATTATCCGGCGCTGAGGTCTACCTCGAGCAGTTTGTGCTTACCCGGGGGATCAAGCATCTTTCTTTAGCTGAATGGGGGGATATACTGGTGATTGCTCCTGCAACCGCCAATATACTCGGCAAGGCATCAAGCGGCATCGGCGATGATCTTTTATCAACGGCTGTTCTTTCCTTTACCAAACCCGTTCTTTTCGTTCCGGCGATGGATAGCGGTATGTGGGAGAATCCGATCGTTCAAAAAAACGTGAAGATTTTGAAAGACGCCGGTTTTCATTTTCTGGAGCCCGGAGTCGGACCGCTCGCTTCAGGAAAGAGCGGTAAGGGCCGTTTTCCCCATATTTCTTTTATTCATAAAAAAATTCTTGCTTTGACAGCCGGTTATCAAGGACTTGGAGGCAGAAGGTTTTTGATCAGCGGCGGCAGGACTGAAGAGGATATTGACCCGGTGAGGGTGGTGACAAACCGTTCTTCAGGAAAGATGGCGAAGGAACTTATGTACGCCGTGATATGCCGCGGCGGTGAGGCACGGGGTGTCTTCGGTGGTGTGAGTATTCCTTTGCCTGAAGGTCTTTCCATCACGAGAGTGAGGATTTCCGCTGAGATGCTTGCAGCTTTAAAAAAAGACGTCAAATGGTGTGATTGTTTGATAATGTCCGCGGCTGTGGGTGATTACAGACCGGTGAGTTCATCACCGAAAAAGATCCATGATGAGAGATTAAAGATCAGTATGAAGAAGAACAGGGACATTCTTAAGGAATTGAAGAAATATAAGGGTGGCGGATGTTTCATCGGCTTCTCCTTAGAAGACAGGGAGCAGTTAAAATACGGCAGGAGGAAACTGCATGAAAAAGGATTGGATTTCATTGTACTCAATTCTTCAAAGGCGATCGCCGATGATCGAATAGACGCGCGGATATTAAAGAAGGACGGTTCGGTCGTTAAATGCACCGGTCTGAGCAAATGGGAATTGGCCAACAAAATTCTCGATGAGTATATAAAAGAATTTAATTGAATAGAATCATCATATAGATAGCAAATGGAAGAAAAACGCGTCCCTCCACATTCATTAGAGGCTGAAGAAGCAGTACTGGGGGCGGCTCTTTTAGACCCCAATGCCCTTCCCAAGATAATGGAGATCCTCAGGGAAGAACATTTTTATTCACCGGCGCATCAGAAAATTTACAGGGCGATCCTGGAACTGTTTAATGAGAACGTTACCGCGGATCTGGTGACTGTCACGGACTGGCTCAAGCAGAATAAGATGCTCGATAATATCGGTGGCCCCGAGTATATTTCGAATATCGTCGCCAATGTTTTGACGACGGCGAATGTTGAGCATCACGCACGGGTTGTGCTGGATAAAGCAATCAAAAGGACCATTATCCAGACTTCGATGGAATTGCTCAAAAACAGTTTTGAGGACAGCCAGAGCGCCGCCGAGCTCGTTGATTACGCCCAGAATTCAGTATTCCAGATTAAAGAGTTCGGGTTGCGTAAAGACCCCACCCATATACGAAGTTATATCACCGGTATACTCGAGTCGGCTGAAGCGATGCGCGGTGAGCGGATGATCACCGGTGTGGAGACGGGTTATTACAAACTCGATGAGATGACGTCGGGATTTCAAAAAGGGGACTTCATCGTCATTGCGGGTCGTCCGTCCATGGGGAAGACCGCTTTTGTTTTGAATATCGCTTCATATGCGGCGATCGAAAACAATGTACCCATCGGTATATTTTCACTCGAGATGTCCGGTGAAGCGCTGGTGCAGAGACTGCTCTGCAGTGAAGCGAAGGTCAGTTTGAGAAATCTGAGACGGGGTATGTTGAAGAATGAAGATTGGGTCAATCTCGCAACCGCGGCGGGTAATCTTGACAAAGCTCCTATTTATATTGATGATTCTGCTACACTCTCCATTTATGAGCTGAAAGCCAAATCAAGGCGTTTAAAGGCGGAACACGACATCCAGTTGATTATGGTCGATTATCTTCAGCTGCTGGAAGGGCCGAAGACATTCCGTACCACATCAAGGCAACAGGAAATTTCCGAAATATCGCGGGCGCTCAAAGGACTGGCAAAAGAACTGGATATACCGTTGATTGTGGTATCTCAGCTCTCACGGATGCCGGAGCATCGTAATGATAAGCGACCCCTGCTTGCGGATTTAAGGGAGAGCGGTGCAATCGAACAGGACGCCGACGTCGTGATCTTCATCTATCGGGATGAGGTGTACAATAAGGAGACAGAGAAAAAAGGAATCGCCGAAGTACACGTCGCCAAACAGCGTAACGGACCGACCGGCGTACTTGAATTGGGGTTTCAGGGTGATTATACATTGTTCGCAAATATAACATTCAGGGAAGAGGTTATTCCCGAAGAAGAGGAAGAAGAGTATGAACCTTTTTAGTATGATCGGCGATTTTTCGATCTTCTTTTTCCGGAGTCTCTTCATTCCGTGGAAGATAAGGGTGACAAAGTGGCGCATCCTGCAGCAGATATACTACATCGGAGTCGGTTCACTTCCGATTATCGTCGTGATTGCGACTTTCACCGGCCTGGTCTCCACGGTTCAGACATCTTATCAGTTGATCGGTACGGTACCGCGTTACATCCTCGGTGTCACGGTGGGACGTATGGTGATGATTGAATTGGGGCCGATCCTGACATCGCTCATGGTCAGTGGCCGCTGTGCATCGTCGATGGCCGCTGAAATCGGAACGATGAGGGTCACAGAACAGATCGATGCGCTCGAAACAATGGCGATTGATCCCTATCAATTCTTGAACCTGCCGCGTATCATCGGTACAATCATCGCCCTGCCCATCCTGACCGTTGTCTGCGAATTCATCGCCCTGGTTTCCGGCTCATTTTACGCCCATTATTTTCTTAATATTCCAATCAGTGTATTCAACTACGGACTCACCCACTATTTTTATCCCAAGGACTTTTTCGGCGGCCTGGTGAAGTCTCTGTTCTTCGCCCTGGTCATCGCAACCTCAGGGTGTTATTTCGGTTTCAAGGTGAAGGGTGGAGCAAAAGAGGTGGGTAAAGCGGCGACCTACGCGGTGGTCACCTCCTCGATATTGATCTTAATTTTGGACTTCCTTGTCGCACTGGTCGTGTTCGGATGATTAGAGTAAGGAATTTATCGAAAAGATTCGATTCACTTATTGTTCTTGATGATGTAAGTTTTGATGTTGAAGAAGCGAAGCTGGTTGTCATACTCGGTCCTTCAGGTACCGGTAAGACCGTGCTTTTGAAATCGATACTGGGATTGATTCCGGTGGACAGCGGTGAAGTTTATTTCGACGAGAGGGTCGTTCAATCTGCGGGCAAAAAAGAGTTATACGAGATACGAAAGGAGATCGGTTTCGTCTTTCAGGGAACGGCTCTTTTCGACTCGATGAATATTATGGATAATATCGCCTTGCCTCTGCTGGAACACACCAGGATGTCGGCTTCAGAGATAAAGAAGAAGGTTATGGATATTATGGAGATCATCGGTCTGCCCGGCAAAGAAGGGCTTTTTCCGCCGTCGCTCTCAGGAGGGATGAAACGGCTCGTCGCTGTTGGAAGGGCGCTCGCCCTTGATCCGAAATATATCTTTTACGATGAGCCGACCACCGGGCTCGATCCTGTCATGCGCGAGCGGGTGGTAGAATTGATTATCAATTTAAAGAGCAAATATTCCAAAAGCGGAATCGTCGTCACCCATGACCTCGATACTGCGAGAGCGGTGGGAGATGATATTTATATGTTGAAGAAAGGGAAGATTAATAAACTTAAAGAGATCGGAAAGGATATTTACAATGGCTAAACAAATAAAAACGACATTGGTCGGAATATTCATTATTGCAGGCATAATTCTTTTTGTCGTACTTTATACCTGGCTTTCCGGTAAGATAAGTATGAGAAATACTTATGATATAGTGGTCTATTTCCAGGATGTGACCGGTCTGAAGACAGGCGATCCGGTTTTGATCTACGGTATAGAGAAAGGAAAGGTTAAGGCGCTTGATATTGACAGCGGCAGGGTCCGTGTGGTTCTGGCTATTGAGCGTGATTTGATTCTTCCGGAAGATTCCAAGATCGCCGTTCGTTCGATCAGCTATATCGGTTCGGATAGATTCATAAAGATTACACCCGGCAAAGGAAGTAAAAAAGCCGTGGTCTATCAGGGTGAGAATGAAACCCTGGATCTTGAAGCCCTGATTCCTCAATTCGACAGTTTGATTTCTTTTATCAAAGAATTGAAGCCCGAAGAGCTGACGGATATGGTCACCCGATTGTCAAAGAGTATCGACAAAAGTATCAAAGAGCTTTCCAGTATGCTCAAACAACCGACAAAGAAGCTGGGCGACGTCGTTGATAAGATCGAACATGTGGTTGATGAGCTGGATTCCCTGTCTGTGCTTCTTAAGGGAGACGGCACCGTCGGCAGGCTTTTAAAATCCGACGAACTCTATCAGGAAGTCAGGGGGACAAATCAGGAGTTGAAGGAATTAATCAAAGATATCAGGGAAAACCCTCAGAAGTATATAAATGTAAAGATCTTTTGACGTTCATCAAGACGTCCTGTCTGTTCTAAGGAGCTGGAAAGGAGTTATGAAGACACAATTTATCTGCCAGAATTGCGGCGCATCGGCACCGAAGTGGCTTGGGAAATGTCCCTCCTGCGGTAAGTATAATACAATGGTTGAGGAGATTGTAGAAGTCCGACAGGGGACAAAAGCGAAAAGAGGGGTGCTGAAACCCGTCGCCCTGGCAGATGTTCCTTTTTTAAAGGAAGAACGTTACAATGTGGGTATTTCAGAATTGGACCGGGTGCTGGGTGGAGGATTTGTAAAGGGTTCTTTGATTCTGCTCGGCGGAGACCCGGGTATCGGAAAGTCCACTTTAATGCTGCAGATTTCTGCTCTTCTTGCACAATCAGGTAAAAAAGTTTTATATGTGAACGGCGAAGAATCGGCTTATCAGGTGAGAATGCGTGCAGAACGTTTACACGCCGACAGCAGAGGGATTGATATGCTTTCTGCCACTGAACTTGATTCTGTCCTTGAGTGTGCACGTCAGGCGGTACCCGATTTTATGGTTGTTGATTCAATCCAGACCGTCTATAAATCCAGATTGGCGTCGGCACCGGGCAGTGTCGCGCAGGTGCGGGAATGCGGCGGCGATTTGATGAGGTTTGCAAAAGAAAGGGGTGTAACAACGGTCATCATCGGCCATGTGACGAAGTACGGAGTGATTGCAGGACCGAAGACCCTCGAACACATCGTCGATACCGTACTCTATTTCGAAGGTGATAAGAATCAGCAATACAGAATCGTTCGGGCGATCAAGAACAGATTCGGCTCCACCAATGAGATAGGTGTTTTTGAAATGACCGAAACAGGTTTACAGGAGGTTCTTAATCCATCAAGCCTCTTTATCTCGGACTCGACCAATTCCGGTTCGGCGATCGTTTCGATAATGGAAGGTTCGAGGCCTTTACTCGTTGAAGTCCAGGCGTTGACGAGTCCTACTTTTTTCAACTATCCACAGCGTGTGACCACTGGGCTGGATTATAAAAGGCTCTCCATGCTGCTCGCTGTTCTTGAACGCAGAGCGGGAATGCGCGTTTACGGTGTTGATTGTTTTGTAAATGTCGTCGGAGGCATCAAAATTTCCGAGACTTCGACAGACCTCGGTATTATTCTCGCAATCGCGTCTTCTTTGAAGAACAGACCGATTCAAAGAGGGACCGTGGTGATAGGTGAGGTCGGTCTCGGCGGTGAGTTGAGGCCGGTTTACGGTATCGCCGCACGCCTGAAAGAGGCGGATAATATGGGATTCAAGATGGCGCTGGTTCCCCGCAAAAATGCGCAGGGCGGAAACGCCGGCCTTGAGGTCGTCGGTGTCGGTGATGTGCAGGAAGCAGTAAAGTATGCACTCGGGGAGTGAGACTGAGAGAAAATTTATTGAGGAAGAGATGAACCATATACCCACGGAAGCTATTCTTAGGAGGAAAAATGATA